>CAIOIZ010000048.1 GCA_903858475.1 uncultured Bacteroidota bacterium | reverse complement strand
TAGAAAAAAGCAATATATATTGCATAAAAAATCGCTGAAACACTTGTCAAATAAGGGTTTCATCATATTATAATTTTGATTATTATCATACCTTAATAAGTGGGTGCAACTTCGCCCCAGACTATAAAACTATAAAAGGCACTTCGGTACTGATAGAAATTCCTTGTGCTGCAAAAAAATAATTTTATATCAGCTGCATCTGCATGGCTGACTTTATTAATGAGGCAATATTTCTGGCGTCGAATTTAGCCAGCAAATTTTTACGATGGGTATCAACTGTGGTAACACTAATAAATAGTTTTGCAGCAATTTCATTATTGGTCATGCCATCAGCTATTAGTTCCAGTACTTCTTTTTCTCTCCGGGTAAGTACAGGCGTTTCGCCTGAATTACTTTTTCTGAGCGAAAGAGCAGCTTCATCACTTAAATAAGTTTTACCATTTGCCACTGTTTTAATGGCTTCCATTAATTCTTCCTGAGTAGCATTTTTAAGTACATAACCCGAAGCGCCATTTTCCATCATTTTTTGGATAAAACTCTGCTGATTAAAAGTGCTTAACCCTATGATAAATACAGATGGATACAATTGTCTCACTTCTTTACACAGTTCAATGCCGTTTTTATCGGGTAAATTAATATCCATTAAAATAACATCGGGCAATTGCTGGTGTAAAAATGCCAGACAGGAAGCTGCATTGGAAGCATGGCCCACCCACTCCACTGTTGCTTCATTTTGTAATAAAGAACGAATACCTTCAATTACCATGTAATGGTCATCTACAATAAAAACTTTTGTTGCCATTATGCGTTTAATTCAATGTGAACAGAAGTACCTTTCCCTTCGCCTGACTGTACATCCAATGTACCCTTTAAAAAATCAATCCGGCTTTGAATATTTAACCAGCCAATTCCTTTTACCCTTTGTAAAATTACAGGATCAAATCCAATACCATCATCTTCCACTGTTAAAGTAAGCAAATCTTCCGACTGACTTACCTGCACAATTGCTTTTTTTGCTGCAGCATGTTTAATGGTATTATTGATAAGTTCCTGCACAATACGGTAAATGGCAATAGAAGTAGTTTGATCAATATTGCTGTCATCTATTCCTATCGAATGGTAATTCAGATTAAGTGCCCCGCTCTGATTGATATTGTTACAATAATCTTTTAACGCAATATTTAGTCCGGATTCCACCAGTACTTCAGGCATCATATTATACGCGACTCTTCTCATTTCTTTAATACAGGTCTCCATCATATCTATACTGCGTTCAAATGCCTGTGCAGTATCAGATGTGATAATCAGATTTCCTTTCATGCCGTTTATTGAGTATTTAATATTGCTGAGAATTGCAGATTAAATCATATTTAATTCCCATACTACAAATAAAACTCCAAAAGCACTCTTAATCTCTCCCCTTTTTCCATGATTTTAAAGTATGGGGCAGTTGTAAGCACACTATTTAAATATCTAATTCAATCAGGACGGATGTACCTTTTCCTTCCTGTGTATCTATATCAAGCTTACCTTTTAAGAAATTAATCCGGCTTTCAATATTGGTCCAGCCAATACCTTTTGCCTGAGTTAATATGCCGGGATCAAATCCTATACCATCATCTTCAACTGTTACTGTTAACCGGCCATTTGATTTGGTCACCTGAACAATGGCCGTTTTAGCTGCTGCATGTTTCATGGTATTATTAATTAATTCCTGTACGATACGGTAAACGGTAATCGAAATAGTTTGATCTATTTGTTCTCCCTCCAAACCAAATGATTGATAATTGATAGCCAATGCCCCGCTTTGGTTAATCTCCGAACAAAAATCTTTTAATGCGGTATCCAATCCAAATTTCACCAATGCTTCGGGCATCATATTATGTGCCACCCTTCGCATTTCTTTTATGGAACTGTCGAGCATATCCATACTGCGTTCAAAAGCTTTAGAATTTTCGGGTGTCATCACCATATTACCTTTCATATTATTGAACGAATACTTTATACCGCTAAGCATTCCTCCCAAACCATCGTGCAGGTCTTTGGCCAATCTGGTACGTTCCTGCTCTTCCCCCTTTAGCACTGCTTCTGTAGCGGCCAGTTGTTTTTCGTTTTCTAATTCAATGATGCGCTGCTTCTGCAATTTTTGTTTTTGCTGATAATTTCGGTATACCAATACAAAAATGATCAGCAATAATGCGGCTGAAGCAATTAAGATGGCATTCAGTATATTTTTTTGTGAAATTTCTGATTGCTGAAACTGTATTTGCGCATCTTTTTTTCCGGATTGGTAGCGTGCCTCTCTTTCCGAAAATTGCCTTGCCCTTTCATTATTAAGCAGGGAGTCGTTTATTGCTTTAAACTGATTAAACAGGTCATACGCTTCTTTGTATTTTCCCTGCGTATATTTAAGCTCCCTGATTTCATCCAGGTAACTCATTTTTTCAGCGGGGTCCTCGCTGTTTAAATAATACGAACTGCTTTGAGTAAAATAATTCTCAGCTGCAACATATTGTTTTTCCTTTAGAGCAATACGCCCCAGTTGTAAATTTGAATTGGCAATACCATCAGTGATATCTAATGCTTCTGCAGTTTGTAAACTTTTATGCGCAAATATTTTTGCCGAGTCCAATTTACCCAGTTCATAATATTCTTTGGCAATATTCTGATAAGAGCCCTGCAGATTGCTTCTCCAAACATTGGAGGTTTCCAGATCATGTAAATATTGCAGGCGAAGACGAAGTGCTTTTTCAATTTGTCCTTCTTCTGCCAGGTTATCTGCTTTTTGCTGTGAGTAATGAGCCACCATTACGGTGCTGTTATAGCTTTTTGCCAGGGCTATGGCCTGATCGATATATTCATTGGCTTTGGGAATATTTTTAAGGGTATTAAATACGGCGCTCATGTTATAATATAAATCCGACTGCTTTTTTTTGAGCACCTGTGGCAGTATGGTTTTATCCTCCAGCATTTTAGGATTTTCGAAAATGGCAGCCGTTTTTAAGTAGTAATCGATACAGCTGTCGTATTCTCCCTTTCCGTATTTAATATTACCAATATTAAAATAAGCGCCTGCAATCAGATACAAATGATTGTTTAGCATAGCAGATGCTAATGAAGCCCTGTAATTTTCAACCGACTTTTCAGGATTATTAAATGTACGGTACCATATCCCAAGAAACCGGTAACTGTTAGTAATGGCATCAATATCTTTTTGCAGCAGACTTTTATTTAAGGCTTCATCTAACAGTTGTTTGGATAAAGCACTGTCCAGTTCAATAAGGTTGTAGCCGGCATCCCTCAGTTTGGTTATTTGAGCAGTATCTGTCGGTAATTTTTTTATTCCAGCAATCAGTTGTTGTACACTGTCTTTATTGTACTCCTGACCTTTTACTGTGGAGAAAACTGTAATTATCAGCAAAAAAATAAATAAAATCCTCATAATGTAAAAGTATTTTTATTGTAAGTGCCATTCACTGCTTTCCCTGTGTTTACAGCATGTAAAATATAAAAAGGAATGTATAATTTTATATATTTAGTTCAATCAGTACAGAAGTACCTTTCCCCTGATGAGTATCAATATCAAGTTTCCCTTTTAAGAAATTAACGCGGCTTTCAATATTCGTCCAGCCAATACCTTTTGCATGAGATAAAATTTCAGGATCAAATCCTTTACCATCATCCTCCACTGTAACCGTTAGTAGCCCATTTGATTTGGTAACCTGTACAATGGCGGTTTTAGCTGCAGCATGTTTCATGGTATTATTAATAAGCTCCTGAATGATACGGTAAATGGCAATGGCAATAGTTTGATCTAATTCTGCATTGCTCAATCCTATTGACTGATAATTTATTTTTAATGCGCCGCTTTGATTGATCTCTGCACAAAAATCTTTCAGAGCAGTATCCAAACCAAATTTCACCAAGGCCTCGGGCATCATGTTATGAGCCACACGCCTCATTTCCTTTATAGAACTGTCGAGCATATCCATACTTCTTTCAAAAGCCTGTGTATTTTCCGGAGTCATCACCAGATTGCCCTTCATAGTATTGAATGAATATTTTATTCCGCTCAGCATCCCTCCCAAACCATCATGGAGGTCTTTGGCCAGCCTGGTTCTTTCCTGCTCTTCTCCTTTTAATACTGCTTCGGTAGCAGTAAGTTGTTTTTCTGTTTCCAGTTCGGCTATACGGTGCTGCTGCATTTTTTGTTTATGTCTGTAGCCGCGATACCCTAAAAAACTAGTCAGCAATACTGCTACGGCAATGCTTCCCAGCAGATAATTTAAAAACTGTTTCTGTTTGATTTGTGCTTGTTGCAATTTTAACTGTGCTTCCTTTTTTTCTGTTTGATATTTCACTTGCAGATCCAGTCCATACTCTGCAAGTTCTTGTTCATGCTGTGCTTCATCCACTTCATCCCATTTAGCATCATACATATTTCCTGCAATAAAATCATGTTGTGCATATTTTAATCTTGACAGGCTGCCGTATATATCCAGCAAAACAGCAGTAAAAGAATCTTTTAACGCTATTGAAAGCGCTGTTTGAAATTGTGCTTCTGCAGCAGTAAATTTTTGCTGATATATCAGGTTATAGCCATTAACAATATAATGGTAACAAATATCTTTTTTATTGGTACCCATGCCTTCACTATCCAGTGTATTCAACTCCCTGGCAGTACTGGCGAGTGCGGTTTTATTACCTATTTCGAAGTAGATACTCCCCAAATTAATCAGCGCCTTTCGTATAGAAATGATACGATTTACTTTTTTTGCCACTGCTATCTGTTGCATAAACATATCGATAGCCCTGCTATAATCACTCTGTGCCATATAACACTGCGCTGTATTATTCATACAAATAAGTAAGCCCTTGGTATCATTGTATTTTTTTCCGGCAGCTATTCCTTTTAATCCATAA
The DNA here is from genome assembly GCA_903858475.1 of uncultured Bacteroidota bacterium. Taxonomy (GTDB): domain Bacteria; phylum Bacteroidota; class Bacteroidia; order Chitinophagales; family Chitinophagaceae; genus Ferruginibacter. The sequence continues at coordinate 28,727 of CAIOIZ010000048.1, read as the reverse complement.
TCTATAGCTTTTCCCAACTGTCTTAAATCATTATACAACCAGCAGAGGTTGCCATAGTTAACTGCGATATTGGTGGTATCGCCTATTTCTTCTGTAAGTTGTAATGAATATACACCATACTTTACAGCTGAATCATTCATGTTTAAATTATGGTATAAATTAAACAGTGCACGGTATAAAACCGCTTGCTGAAACCGGTCGCCAATTTGTTTATCCACTGCAATGCCTTTAAGACAATATTCCAGCGCTGTTCTGTACTCACTTTTGGCATGATATAAGCGTACCATTTCGTAATAACAGGCATGCCGGTAAGTATGGGCATTTATTTTATCAATCAGTTTTTCGCATTGCTGATTAAAGTATAGAGCAGAATCGGGATCAGTATCAAAATAATATTTTTCAAGTTTCAGCAGACTGCTGACTGTAGTGGTGTCATCTTTTGATTTTTGGATTAACATACGAAGGCTATCTGCATTTATGCTCATTTGGGATGTAGCCATACAGCAAACACAAAGTAAAAAAGTAAGGGTGATGATTGTTCTCATTATTTATCAGATAGTTTTTTCCTCAGATACAAGTTATGCATACTCCTCTGGAAATGGATCCCCTTTTTCTGTGATTTTACAAAATCTCCTGTTTTTAAGGGATTGGCCAATTTGTTTTATGATATCATATTTACAGTATACATTTTACCATCATGAAAAAAATACCATTCCTTTTAGCAATACTATTATGCAGCAGTACCCTTTGTGCACAACCACCAGTTAAGATTACAGAGCGGCCAATAAAAAATATTGGAAATATAAATGCGCTGATAGTAAAACCATTACCCGGAAAATATGATTTGGGTAAAATTAAAATTTGCCTGGATCAAAAACCGGTAACAGCAGTCAATTTGCCTCCCCGCAGAAACACGGCAGGCTCCCCCATTCCAACTATAAGTCAGGATGGAACTATTCCACAGGTGGGTATTGTTCAACAGGGCCTTACCAGTGCTACTGATAAAATGTGGAACCCCGGTGATATCATCTCTGTTTATATAGGAACAATGACCACAGAATTTGTAAAGAGTAAAGTAAGGCAATTTGCTAAAACATGGGAGCAATTTGCCAATGTAAAATTTAATTTTATAAACGATTTTAAAACAGCCAATGTTAAAGTAGGTTTTTTATATAATGGACAAAGCTGGTCATTAGTAGGAAGAGATGCATTGGCTGATCCCGGCAACTATACCGTGAACTTTGGATGGTTTAATGACACCACACACGACGAGGAATTCAGCAGAGTGGTGATTCATGAATTTGGACATGTACTGGGATTTTTACATGAGCATAAATCGCCGGCATCTACATTGCAATGGAATATTGACAAAGCCAATCAATATTTTTATGATAAAAACGGCTGGACTGCAGCACAAGTGAATACGCAGGTAATTTCTAAATACACACAAAGCAGCACTAATTTTTCTGCTTACGATCCTTTATCCATAATGCATTATATGATTCCGCAGGAATTATTGCTGACCGGTGTTGCCAGTCCGCTAAATACAAACCTTTCGGCCACTGATAAACTATATGCCCGAATATGGTATCCATTTCCACCAACCGGTATCAATGCTATAGGTGAAATACGAACCAATGATGATTGCGACAGAGTGGCTTTTACTGTACAGTATAATGTGGTGCCTGCCAATGTAGTGGAATTTACTTTACAGTTGGGACAAACCGGCAATAAAAAAGTTACCTGGTGGAAACAGATTGGTATACCTAAACCTAATAATGCGGAGACATATATATATGTTCAGAATCATTCCTTAATTGCCAGCGAAAACAAAACCAGTGTAACTGTTCAGATACCAATAACAGATATCGATTTTAGCAAAGGCATCAGTTTTTGGAAGGCAAAAATTTTAGGCGTGCATACTTTACTGAACTATAAATGGAATGTGCTGCCTGCTATAAGAGGAGGTTGCAGAATAACACTGGCATGGAATGCGGATAGTTGCCTGTAAATTATATAAATACTGTTTTTAAGGGATAGGTAAATCGTTTTGCCTATCCCATATTTACAATATCAAACCTTAAATATGAAAAAACAATTTTTCACCATTGTACTAATGCTTTTTGCAATGCTTAGCACTTTTGCGCAGCAGCCAGTTCCCTTACCTAAACAAATCATTGCAAAACCACAAGCCAATGTAAGATTGCTGGAACTAAAAGATGTTATTGAAGGCAGGTGGCGTGGCGCCAGGATAACACAATTGCCCGGCGCAGTAAATGTAGATTCTGTATGGTTGGAGATTAAAAAAAATGGCAGTTTGAGTTTTAAGCACCAGAAATATGAATTTAATGGCCCAACAGAAGGCAGGTTCAGCATCATTAAAAACAAGATCGTTATTACCTGTAATAAATTTCCCTTCAATCATACCCTTAACGGAACATGGGATATCAATACAGGAATGATAACAGGAAATTATATTGAACTGCGGGAGAAGGATAATACCCAACCGCCTTATTATACACCGGGCAGAAATATCGGAACATTTAATCTTAGTAAATATTAGGCCTTATGAAAATAATACACATTGCAGCAATGGGTTTGTTCACTGCTGCATCAGCAGTAGCACAGCACGGCGGTTCCCTGGTGGTGGAAATTAAATCGGTTACCTGCCAGAATAAATCCTGGGATGGTGTGGTGGAATTTGATGGCCCTGGCAATGAAATATTTGTATCCGGTGCATTTTATAAAAGAAATCCTAACTCCAAATCTTCCAAAACTCAAAAAGGAGTGTTAACCACGGCTACTTTTGGAAGTACCGCTGGACATAATGAACGCCGCCAGGCAGGTACTGCTTCGCCAACAGGCGGAGTTGACAACACCAATGTTATCCCTTTTAATGAAACCATTACTTCTGTTCAATTGGATCCCGATGGCTTTGTATTGCTTTCGCCCACCCTTTGGGAAAGAGATGATAATAACGAAACGATTTATGACCGATACAAAAATCAAGTACTGGCAGATCTGGAATCTGCTTCACTAATGCCCTTTCCAAAGATGAGCAACCTTGGTGAGCCCGGCAACCCATTTGCCGGCAAAATATATTACTATGGCAATGGCTACCGCGTTACTATTCCACCCATCAGTTATCCATCCATTTTCAATTCGCTGGTAAACCCAAATGTACAGGGCAACCGCCCCATGGGTATTGTAAAATACGATGGACAAACGCTGGACTTTGATCCCGCCATAATTTTAATAGAAGCCAAAAACTTATGGGCCATTTACAACCAAACACCTACCAATCATCCTTATGCAAATGCAGCATATCCCTGGAAAACAGTAAAAGAAATATCGCTCTATTGCGGCGAAAATACATATGGCATTGGCAACAGCAATGGTAAATATTATATCAATATTGCGATTAAGTTTGCCCCCGAAGGTGATGATATTACAGCCAGCCGTATTACTGCACAAAACCCTGCTGTAAAGCAGCCAGTTACCAATATTCCTATCATTAAAAATATTGCCGATAAAAATATCATGCCAATAAAAGGAGTTCCTCCAAAAGCTCCGGCATACACTATGACCAATGAAATGATGTACACCGAATGGAAGGGCCTGATGGGTGTGTATGGCGAGCCTACTAAAGGCGGTCCATTTTTTTTCAAAATCAACAACAACGCTTTTTGGTTGCAGGATACTAATGGTACCAGTATTGCTTCAGGAGGATTTAGAATTGAGAATAATAATTTCGCGGCTACTTACAGTTATCCAAATGGCGATACGTATAATTTTAATTCAACAGGATATAATCCATCCAATGGTGAGCTTACAGGAACCTGGTCCTGTGCTACTGGTGCCAATACAGGAAAAAAAGGAAACTGGATGGCTTATAAAAAATATTAGTTTAACCCACAGTTTTAAAAAACCTGAAGTGGTCAGCTATCATTAGATGAACTTAATATTTTTTACTTGAACAGAAAAGTGCCATTGTTATGCTGTACAATCAGCAATTTTTAGGGAAAATGATAATTGAATTAACCCCAGTAAAGGAAACAGGCGACTAGCGGTCAAAATAAATAGTGTTCCGGGCAAGAATATTTCATACTTAAATCACAGTGATGCTGATGTAAAAATCCTGTTTTTAAGGGATAGTTGTTTTTGTACTTACTAGTAGTTTTATACCTGTACAAAATTCAAATATAATACTCAAAATATTTTGTAAGTTTAAACAAGAGGTTACTATGTTTAAATTTTAATTATATAATATGAAAAAGTTATTACTCGTACTGCTGGTTTGTTTTACAAGCTTCCACCAGTCAGAAGCCCAGTTGCTTAAAAAATTAAAAGAAAAGGCCGAAAAAATAATCGAACAAAAAAAACCTGTCACTGCTACAGAAAGTAATACCCCTGCTGCTCCGGCCTCGGAAAACAGCAATAAAAACGAAAGCAAAACTCCGGTTAAACCCCCATCTTACTGTGATTCTATTTTTGTAATCAATGCAGAGGAGACTTTTTTATACGATGAAAGCGAAGTGTTTGCCTTAAACAATCAAACGAGCTACACATTTGTAGTGCAAAATAATAAATACGAGTATTTTGTAATTGAAGATGGTAAACGTACCGGTCCTTTTAAAGAATCTCCCGTAAAAAGCGTAAAGCCTTCTTCAGAAGAAGATGGCTCTTCTTCTGAAGATGATGATAAAGTAAGCATGGGTGATGATAAAGACCCTATTGCAATCCAATACAGTAAAACAATCAGTGGTAAATTATTTATTGTTTTTAACGGTAAAAATTATGGCCCCTACGATCATGTGGGTAAGATGATTGTATCACGCGATAAAAAACAATTCTTTGCATTGGTAACCATTGGCGGCGCAAATGCCATGACCGCCAAAATGGGTATGGGAAATAATTTTATGGTTAATGAAGCTATTTTGAAACAAAAAGCTGGTGAAGGCATGGCGATGAAGTTTTCGGTAAGCAAAGGATTTAAACATTGCATGGCTGTGGTAATGGATCAAACAGCACAGAAAGTAATCTCCATAACGTCTACTAATAAAACGGAAGAAGGGAGTATGGAAGCATTGTATTCCGGTTCGGGCAATATTAGTTTTGTAAACGATAACGGTGATATTGTAAGCGTACCCTCTCAAAGTCCTACTCAAATTTTATTGAACGGAAAGGAAGTGGCTACTTTTAAAGTACCTATTAAAAGTATGAGCAGACTATTCATTACTCCTGACATTTCCAAATCGGTATATTATGAAAAAGGAAAGCTGTATAAAGCAGATGGCACCGAAGAAAGTTTATCCGGCATCTTATTCCCAAAAGTGATTACCATAAAAAATATTACTGCAGTATACTTTTTTAAAATATACAAAAATGACAGTGGTGCCCGTGTGGTATACTTATGTAAAAAAGAATTATAAACCTTTTACATTAATAGTTGCAGGCATTATTATTTGCTTGAGCTTTATCTATGTAAAAAAGATATACACTGCCACAGATTTTGGAAAAACCTTTGGCCCAAAAGCTACAGCAGCAGAAAAAAAACTGCAAAGTCTGCAACAAAATTTTGAACTGTGTGCCCGCATCTGCCATTCGGATGCCAGGTTTATGCAAAGCATTGTATTCCCCGAAGTGATGCGCTACAGCAGTATAAAAGATGGTGTGGAGGCCGAAAGTCTGCGCACTTTATATGTACAGTTTGGAAAAGAATATGCCAATTTCTCTATCGGTCTTTTTCAAATGAAACCCAGCTTTGCAGAAGAGGTAGAAATAAAATCAAAGCAATTATTACCCGACAGTGTTTTAAAAGAACTGGATCTGGCTTATACCAGTACTGATGCAGCAACCATCCGCCAGCAAAGAGTGGAAAGGATGCAGGATATTGACTGGCAAATGATATACCTTACCGCTTTTGTTGCTATTTGCAACAGTACTTACGCTAATAAAATATTTTCTTCCTCAACAGAAAAACTGCAATGGTACGCCACTGTATACAATGCAGGCTTTAATAAAACGGATGCCTTTATCAGTAAAAAAATAGCGCAGGATAATTTTTATTTAACCCAGCAGATGCCCGGTAAAAAATTTAAATATGCAGCTATTGCAGGATGGTACTATGCAAAAAAATCTCAATAAATCCTGTTTTTAAGGGATTATATTACTCCGTAACAGCTTATATTTTTACTTTCAAATTTTACACATTGAAACGTTACATTTTATTTACTGCAGTATTGCTTTTTTTAAATACCTGTTCATTTGCCCAAACTGACAGCTTTGATGTATTTAAATATCATACTCCTGATTTTTTTATAAAGAGCGAACTGCCTTCAAGAGTACAATTCAGTATGAAAAATAACGATACCAGTTTTTGCCTCATCACTTTATACAAAAGCCATCCGGCACAGCCTGATGTAAGGAAAGATGTAATGACACAATGGAATGAATACCTATTAAAGCCTTTTTCAAAAGCAGATAAAAAACCCGGCAGAATATACACCCAGCAATTATGGGATGGCTGGGTAAGTACTGTTGCAATTGGTAATTTTTACCAGAATAAAAAGAAATGCGTGGTGATGCTGTCGAGTTTCCGCAAAAATAAAACTACTGTTTGTGCAAGCTATGCTTTCAGCAGTAATATATTTAAAGGGCCGGTAGAAATATTTTCTAAAAATCTGCACTTAAAAAATAATACTATTGAAACAAAATAAATTCAACTATTGTAACATGAAAAAATTATTTGTAATTGTACCGGTATTATTTTTAGCACTTACGGGTATGTGCCAAACAGTAACCAAAAATATACCCCCTGCAGGCAAAAGCAGCATTTTTGGAAAATACTTTGGACCCAACAATAAAAATTCAACGCTGGTAAAAGGCCAAATCGTAATTACTGGCATAGTACTAAATGTAAGCTGGTGCGAAGACGATTGTTTTACCCTATTGGTAAAAACCAATACCGGCAATACAGTTGCTGTTGGAACCAAAGATTATGGCTTTACTGTACCTAAAATAATAACCGGTAAAAAGGTAAACATTGAAGGTATTGAACTGGCTAAGCTTACAACTACTAAAAAGCCAGATAAAAAAGAGTATCAAAAAAACATTCAGGTTGCTGCAACAGGAATAAAAATTTATGACTAAGGATATAAGTTTTAAGTTAGCTTCTTAAAAGCAGGATAAATCCTGTTTTTAAGGGAGTAGTACCATCCATAAACTTCCGAATATTTACGCAGCTTAAAAAATAACACATGAAAAGAGTACTGTACACTTTATTGCTTACAGGCATCGTATATAATTTATATGCCCAAAATGGCGTTCCGGTTAAAATACCTGCAGGTGAAGGAATTGGTGGGGGCAAAATTGGAGTACAGGTAAATTATGTTGCCCCCGGTGAAAGCTACATATTTTCATTGAATGCAAGCAGATACGATACTATTACAGAAGGAGGTGTGGTGAAATATTTTGACGGCCCATTTGTTATTGGCAGCACTTATGTTGTAATGCAAATATCCGGACCAACCAGTTGCCAGTTAACTAACCGTATGGGTACAATCAGTACCCAAAATGTTACTGTACTTTCAGATTGCGGCCTTCCAGCAACCACTTATAAAGTAGGTGTAGGCTACGCAAGCAGTTTGATGCCTGTAAATGATAAATTTGAATTTCAGCTTTCCGGTGGTGAAAAAGTAGTAATCGATTCGGGGCATAAAGTGGCTTATTTTTCTCAACAGTTTCAAACCGGACAATCTTATAAAATCACACAAGTTAGCGGAACCAGAACTTGCGCTGCTCTGTCTCAGGGTGACGCTGAAGGTGTAATTGCCAACAGCGATGTACTTGGACTTTTTAATTGCGGAACTCCGCCATTAACTATAGTAAAACTAAATGTAACAGGTATTGAAGCGGGTGAGACATTTAGTTTTGCAGACAATTACGGCCGTCGTAGTTATATTCCTTTTTCCGGCACCTCCAGTATGGGTGGTTTTCCTGTAGGCGATCCTTTAATAATCTCCCAAATTGGCGGCCCACGGCAATGTACAATTACCAGTTTATCCAATACTGTATCAAGCAGCCAAAATATTATTCAGGCCAATTGTCAAAAAAATCCTGGTACAATTGTTCCACTTACTAATGCCACATTAAAAGGGACATTTACATCACCCCCCGGTGCTAAAATTGTACTTCATATAAGTAAAACAGATTCTGTAATACTAACACAACCTGCCAACGCAAATAATAACTGGGTACAAACAATGGATTTTAGTTTTCCTAAAACATATGCTGCAGGTACTCCATATACCCTAAGCATAACGGCTTCTCCTGCTACCCTCGGTTGCATCATAGATGAAAACGGAACAGGTACTATTGCTGACAACGGGCCTTTAGTAAGTGTACGCTGCGATAAAAAAATATACGATCATGTTAGTCGCACTACCGACAATCAAATACTCAGTACTTATTATGAAAGCTTCAATCCTGTAATTGGTGGCAAAGCTGCAGATGAAGGCCGCTACATTGCTTTTGGTGCCATTGTGAAAGGTATGGATGGCAGCAGTGGAAATTACAGACAAATATTCTGGCGCGATAGAAAAACAGGTGTTACAAAACTCATCAGTAAAACAACAAGCGGTGCAGAAGCAAATGGCAATTGCCAGATGCCCGCGATTTCTGCCGACGGCAAAACAATTGCATTTGAATCTTATGCCACCAATCTTGTAACTAATGATTTAAACGGAGCAAGAGATGTATATGTGTGGAGTGAAGCTTCAGGAGCTGTTGAGTTGGTAAGCGCTGCACAACAGGGCGGCGCTGCTAATGGAGAAAGTTTTGAACCCACTGTTTCAGGCGATGGCAGTGTGATTGGTTATACGTCATATGCAAACAATATTGTTACACTGGAACCGGTATTCAATACTCCTAACGTATACGTACACCAGCAGGGCGGCGGAACTGATTTTATCAGTAAGGATGTTGAGACAGGAAAAGCAACCGGCGGATGCTCCGTACCTTCTATATCGGAAGACGGAACAACAATCGCTTTTTGCGGATTTACAAGCCATCTGGTTAAAGGCGACAACAATAATTTATGGGATATATTTTTATGGAAAAATGGTACAGCAGGCCTTAAAAGAATCAGTCTTACCTCAACCGGCGGCGAAAGAAACCAGGGTACAGAAAGCGCCAGCCGTGTAGTGGCTCCTTCAATTTCCGGCAATGGCAAATATGTAGCTTTTGCCACCACGGCCTCTAATATGGTGACTGATGACAACAACGCAATGCAGGATGTATTTGTGGTAAATGTTGAAACTGGAGAAGTAATAAGAGCCAGCGTTGATAACAATGGCATAGCGGCTGATGGCGATTGCCCCATTGGACTGGGTGAAAAAGTTGCCATCAGTTATGATGGTACCTGGACCGCATTCAGCAGCATTGCTAAAAACCTGGGCATACCACAGTATAATATCGTTATGCATAACAGCAGCACCGGACAAACTAAAGCAGTTACTAATATAAGTGGAAGCAGTGTTGGCGCTCCGGTAATGTCGGCAAACGGAGAATATATTGTTTTTGGCATGGGCACTAAATTAGATACCCGTTTTGCATCTTCCGGAATTTTTGTTGCGTATACTGTTGGCGGAGGAGCCACCAGGTAATTATAAACTGTTGAATAATGAACCTCTTATTTCTGTCTTACAAAATTTATATAACCAAACTGTTTGTAATTGCAACAGCATTACTTTTCACGTTTGCTTTACCCGCGTTTGCTCAACTTACCCACGAGCAGCGTATACAAGACAGCGTTATTGGCTGGTGGGATAATAACAAATTTGACAATGCGTTAAAACCCACCACTGACCCACTGCAAAAAAAACGGGTAGATATTACTACTCTGTTTACCGATTGGGTGAAAAAAAGTTATACTCCGGTGGGTGGACTGGGCACTGTTACACGAATCAATAATAGCACCAGTTTTGGAGTAAAATTTTTGGTATGGAATGTTAGTCATGATAAAGAATGGACCGATACCAAAGGAAGATTTAAACCAATTGCTGAAGAAAACACCCCCTTCGGACTTTGGTGCAATTTAATTCCGGCCTGTTACAAAGTGCCTTTTTTAAATTATGATGGTGCCAATTATTTTGTATGGCCCACTGATGGATATGGCTCCACTGCGGAAAATAAAGCAGATCTTGATCTTAAAAAATTTAACAACATCAGTAAATTCTATACAAGAAACAATGAATCACAAATTGTAATACTGGCACCCGGTAACAAAATGCCCTTTGTGGAAGTCACCATTGGCGAATATCTTAACGGGGCATTGGCCAATATTGATAAAGAATTACAAAAGAAAAAAAACGACATACTCGATGCCAACAGAGGCACCGATGCATCTACAGTAAAAAGAAGGGAAGACTTTTATGCTTATCAGGATGCAGCATTCGACCGCTTCAGAAAGGGCATTCGTAAATGGCTGGATCTGTACAAAAATCGGTTGAATGAACCGGCATTGGTGAATCATTTGCAACCCACCATCAACGATTTTTATGGTGATATCGATCCGTTTAGAAAAAGCATTTCGGATCCGGTACATCCTGTTTATAAAATACCTAAAGACGTTATTGAAAAATGTAAGACAGATAAACCTCAATGGATAGCAGCTTACTGTTATTACGAAAATAAAGAAAGAGGCAATCAGCTGTATGAAATGTACCGCTCCTTTACCGAGCATATAAATTATGAGTATATCTACAATTATTTTTTTGAACCCGAAAAAGTAAAAGGTAAACCCTATACGGCTGCCAATGAAGCACAATTAAAAGCAAGACTGGAAGAATACCACACAAAAAATGTGGTATCTATTAATCCAACAATTTCTGTTTCAACAACAAATTCTGGCGCTTTTTTTTCCGATGATTTTTCAAGTAGTAAAGAAGGAGGCGATCCGGCCAACTGGTTTTTTAAAAGATATGGTAAACATGCGGTGATAACTACAATTAAAACCCAACCCGGCAAATGGTTGCAACTGGGTTATGGCACTGCTGTACATCCTTCTCTGCTAAAAAAGCCATTACCACAAAATTTTACTGTATCATTTGATATGGCTACAGATGGGGATTTTGAATCCCGTACCGGCGGAGCAATCAGATTATCTTTAAATACCAGCGCACCCACTGCTGATGGTACAGAAATTACCGGTGGTAATGCCTGCAGAATCAATATGGATATAATTGCAGGTAACGAAAGAGATTATACCAATAACAATTATATGGGTGCACTTAATATTACAATCAATGCCAACCCGGATGAAAATAAACAAAACTATTCCGAAGGCATTTCTTACGCTTATCCGTTGGTTGAGTTTACCAATAAAAAAACAACAGTACATGTAGCAGTTACAATAAAAAACAATGCAGTTACTGTATTTATTAATGATAAGCCCGTGGCTGTAAGTACAGCTTTCAAATTAGCTTATGGCGGCAAATGTATCAATTGCGGTGTTCCCTCCGGTACTAAGTTTAACAGCATTTTCTGGAACAACACCACCAATGATGCCGATCATGTTAAAGTGTATATGAGTAATGTTAAAATCACCAAAGAATAAAATCATCATACCAAACCATTCAATAAAATAAATTATGAAGCTACTAACTACCGCTCTTTGTATTTTATTTGTACTGAACTGTACAGCACAAAAAAATGTAATTCCCGTTTCCAGCTCTGCTATTACCGGCATCACATTGCCTGCAGAAAGTAAGCAGGATAAACGCATGCTGCTTGTTGCAGCCTCTAAAATGCTCCTCGAATTTGTAAGTAAAAAACAGGGCACTGGTATAGAAACCATTGAATTACTATATCTGCCTGCCACCTATACAATTGACTCTTTAAAAGTGGCATTGCAAAATGCCAACTGGACAATAGCCCCTGTAGATGGAGAAAAAGATTATTACTGGTTGCAACAAAATAACAAACAGGTGCTATCTTATTTTACTTCAGGAAAAAAAGGAAAGGATGTATATTTTGGCGAAACAGCACAGTCTGCAAGCAATATACAACCTGCTCCTCCTGCAGTTACCATCAATACAGAAAATACGAATACTATACCTGTAAATAATACCCCACCCGTGGAAACACAAAACACAGTACCTGCCCCCCCCATCACCAATGATTTACCCCCTGTAACCTCAGTACCGCCAAGTAATGGCTATACATTCGTCATTACCAATTGGGATGATGGCTGGGTAAGTACGGTTAAGGAAGATTTTGTAGAAGTAATCAAAGGAAATATAAAAGTGCTGGTTCATTTTCCAAACAAAACAGCTGATGCCTATAATACTGTTTTAAAAGAGGGTGACTATACAGCCTGGAATACCTTAGTGGCACCCAGGTACAGCAACCTTAAAATACTGGAGTGGAAAAGCATTCAAAGCTGGGAATCTATTTCCTTTATGGAAGGCGATGCTACTGAAAATGCAACAGGTAAAAATGTGCATATAGTATTCTTTAAAAAACATTACAGCAATGGCAGTGGCCGCTATCTTGAATTTGTAAGTGATAACAAGGCCGATTATGAAAATGAATTTGGCTCTTATCATAATACCGAATTCAAATGGGACAAAACTGCCAATATGCAGTATAGAAACAAATTTTCAGTAGCAGCAAATGATATCATTGGCAAGTGGAGCACTACTGATTACGCCTCTATTAGTTACTATTATGTAAACACCGGCGGATCGGCAGGTACCAGCACCACTGCCACCGCAGATGAATTTACGTTTTTACCCGGCGACACTTATCAAAGTCAGCATTCGGGTGCATCAGGTATGGTAGGCAATATGAAATTTTCTAATCAGGAATATAAAGGCCAGACCACTGTTACCAACTGGAATATTGTACTCACCAACAGGTTTCAGGGTGCTACAGAAAAATACGACAGTTATTTTGAAGCATTGAAAGGTGGCAGGGCGCTGATTTTAAAAGACCGATTAAATTACTCTTACACTTTAGTAAAGCAACAATAACTATGAAAAAAAACTATTTAGCCCTGTTACTGCTCTGCTGCATTTCCAAATGCGCATTGGCACAAAAAGAAAGTTTTGATATTATACAATTTACTGGCCCCGCCGGCTGGACTAAAGAAATAAAAAATAACAGAATCAGTTATTCGGTAAAAAATAAAAATGTCTGGTGCCAGATCGGAATTTTTAAAAGTGTGACTAGTAAGGGAACCATTGAACAGGATTTTGAAAGCGAATGGCAGGAACTGATAGTATCTACTTACCATCCAGCTGCAGGCCCTAAAATTACAGATATACCCGAAAAAGATGGATGGAAGATAAAAAGTGGCGGCTCTCCATTTACATTTAAACAAAATAATGCCGTTGTAATGCTGACCACCATTAGTGGTTATGGTAAGTCAGTTAGTATTGTAGCTGCCACCAACTATACCGATTATCTTACCAATGTACAACAACTGATAGCATCCATTAAATTAGATAAATCAGATTCTCAAATAATTTCGGTACTTACGCCATCTGAAACCCCCAAAAGCAGTACTAATAAAAATGGCTTCAGTTATTCCAGCAGTAATTTTGATGATGGCTGGACCGCTATAGAAAAACCCGATTGGGTAGAAGTAAAAAAAGGCGAAATAAAAGTACTTATACATTATGCCAATGCAGTTACTAATACCTATATCCCCAACAGAGATGTAGCTACTACAACTGCCTGGAATAATCTGGTAGCGCCACGCTACAGCAATCTGAAAAATTATTTTGTTTTTAATAACAGCCTCGACCCCGAAGCTCCCTACTTTGTATCGGGTAATGCAACAGAAAACAGTACCGGTAAAACGGTATATGTAGTTTTGTTTAAAAGAGGGAAGAGTAATTGTATTGAATTTATTTGTGCCGATAAAAATACTTTCATTAAAAATTTTAACGTAGATCAAAGCAAACTGGAGTTCTATACCACATTTGAATATTGGGAGCCGCTGAAAAGGATGGCCAGCTACAACAAGTTTGCTATTGCCAATGCCGACTTTAAAGGAAAATGGACCAACGATTTTACCGGTATTCAGCAATACGTAAATGTATATACCGGGTTTGATGCAGGCATGAGCACCTACCAGTCGAGAGAAAACTTCCAATTCAGTACAGGTAATTTGTATAAATGGGATCTTACAGTAGCCAGTGGAATGGTAGGTAATATCAAAGGGAAAACCACAAAGACTAATGGTAAATTTTCAATAGCTTCTTTATGGCAAATGAGGTTTTCTGATATCAGTGGTAAGCCTGCCCTGTATGATGCTTACTTTTCCTGTGTAAAAGGAGGCCGTGTACTATGGCTTTCCAATACTCAATATCCGGGATATACCGCTTTTGGCAAAGTCAACTAATTAAGTAAAAACCAATATTGGTTTTTACCAGCTTTGTAAATAATTTCAAAATGAAGTATTTACTTTTTATCATCTCTATAGTATTAGTGCATTGCTTATCTGCACAGAATTGTACTCCTGAAATGCTAATACAAAAACCCGGCATTTGGAAAGCAAGTCGCAAAGGGTCTCAGGGTGGTACTGCGGCAGAGTTAGCAAAAGAAAAAAAGATTGTTGCAGCTATTCATGAAATGATAAAAGCAAAATATTCTCCTGTAGCTGTAGAAGCCAATTTTCATGGCGCCTATAATCCATGGTATACCAATATGCCGGGTAACAGTTTTTACTACAGTATTATCCCGTTAAATTTTTATTGCGATGGTAATACTGTTAAAACTCAACACGAAACAGGTAGCTATTTTCAAATTGCTGCAAATATTTTTGAAACTGAAATTTATGATACCGCACAGGGAGATCGTTTGCTGATGGAAGGTTTTAACGCGATGTATCACCTTCCTGTTTTAAGAGATGGGTATTGGTTTTTTAAAGATATTGATGTTTCGCTTGGTATGGGCATGACCGGCAAAAGAACGATGTGGCTGGTTACTTATGATGGCAAACTTCCTTATGCTTATGTGACCCGGAGAGAATTTTTAGAAAAAAGAAGCAAAGCATTAATGGTTCAAAAAAATATGGCTGCCGCAGGACACAGGGATGTACTGAAAAGTATTGAAACAGAAAAATCATTTAAAGAAAAAGAATTTAAAAACGACCCTGCCAAAATGAGTAAGTACCTAAAAATGGACTATGGGCAGATAAAAGCCAGATACGAAAAACTGTTGGCTGATAATGATAAATATTTTGCACCGGCATTTTCAGCAATTGAAACCCAACTTAAAATGCCTGCAGTGGAATTAGATAAACCCGCTATTGTAAAATCAGATCCTAATAGTTCACCAAACTACCTTTTCACTACTGCTGATGACCCCTTTTGCAAGATACTTATCAAACCCAATCCCTACTACTTCAACAAAAAATTACCTAAATCAACGCCTCAATTTTTTTCAGTGTATGTAAGAGCTGATAACAAGGAAGCTATTGCAGCAAAATTTATGGCCGATATTATAAAAGCAGTGGATTTTAACCTGCTGAAAAGCATGTTGGGAAAATAAATCCCTGTTTTACAGGATAGTGCCGCAAACTAACTGTTACTATTTTTAAACATCAATTTATATTTATGTTAGCAGTTGTACCATTTTACTCAGTATGTACCAAACGCAAACAATACTTTTTGCTGCCGCTGATTTGCTTTTTACTAATACAAAATTTGTATGCAAAAAAAGTAGTGCCGGTAACTCAATCGCCGCTTACCGGAATTGCTTTACCAGCAGACAGTAAACAAGATAAACGAATGCTCAGCGTAGGCGCCGCTAAATTTTTGCTGGATATGCAGGGCAAAAAAAATGGCACTGCATTAAAAAACACCGAAGTACTTTATTTGCCGGTACTGCCAGATAACAACTATACTATTGATGTATTTTCAACAGCTGCCCAAAACGCCGGCTGGCAGCTTACAAGTGCTGGTGAAAAAGAATATTTCTGGCTGCAGCAAAACGGGCGGTTTATACTGATGTATTTTTTTACCCATAAAAAAGAGATCAATATTTACTTTGCCGAAAGCAATCAGGCGCCTGCAGGAGTCAATGCTGGTACACAAGTACAAAATGATGTGCCGCAACCAATCAATCCCGTTATAGAACCTCCGGTAAACAATGCGCCACCCGAACCGCAGCCTCAAACACAAATTCAGGAAATGCCTGTAACGCCGGCAATTAGCACCGGTTTTAAATTCAGCACAACCAACTTTGATGATGGCTGGACAGCCACAGAACAAGCCGACTGGGTAGAGGTAACAAAAGGAAGTATTAAAGTACTGCTGCATTATCCCAAAGAAGGCACTATATTTCCTGCCGACCCCGAGCCACTAACCAGTGCAGCATGGAATATTTTAGTAGCCCCGCATTACAGCAGCCTAAAAAATTACAAAACCGCTTATATCAATACTTACAACCGTCCTTACCTTGGTATGGGCTACGCCACAGAAAATGCAAGTGGAAAAGAAGTGTTTGTTGTTTTATTCAGACAAGGACAAACCGGGTGGCTGGAATTTGTTGCGCCAGATAAAGCCAGTTTTATACAGCAATACAAATTTGATCCTGAAGCCATCCGCTGGGATAGTGAATCAGAGCTTATGAACCCGTTAGCCAACATGACTGTTTACAATAAATTTGCTGTGGATGCATCAGATTTTAAAGGAAAGTGGACAAGTGACTTTACAGGCATACAACAGTTGTACAATGTATATACCGGCGATTATGCCGGAATGCATATGAATCAGTCGAACGAAGAATTTATTTTTGGTAACGGTGGCACTTATAACTGGAAATTACTGGTAATAAATGGTATGGCTGGTAACGCAAAGTTTGCTGAAGAAAAATCATCGGGTACATTATCTGTACCTAATAACTGGCAGGTACATTTTACAAAAATTGAAAGTGGCCCAAAAACCTTTCATGCATTCTGGTCATGTATAAAAGGAGCAAGAATACTCAACCTGCTGGATGCACAAAATTCAGGGTCAGGCATTTATACTAAATATGGATTAGCAAAATAAAATATAAATAAATTAAAATTATGCGTACAATTATTTGTTTTCTATTGTTACTTCCCGCAATTGCATTTGCAAAAAAAACGGATATCTTTTTTAAACTAACCGATGCCGCCGGCAAACAAATTAACGGCGATGCCTCTGGAAAAGGTTTCGAAAAACAGCTGGGCGTATTTACAGTAACCTCAGGTGGTAAAAACAATACACAGCTCGCATTCAGCATGCCCATCACGGGCGCTTCTGCAGAGCTGAAAAGATCTATGGCAAATGGAGAAGTATTATTAAATGGATTGCTTACGGTAACAAAAGCAGATCCAGGGATGGGAAGGCCGGCGATGGTGTATACTATTAAAAAGGAAGGAATACGGGTAAATGCTTGCAGCGAAGCAATTGGTTGTAATAATGTGCAGCTCAGTAATGTTACTATTACCGCTACACGCATTGGTTGGACCTATTATCAAACCAGTCCCAATGGTGCACAAACTGTTTCCCGTAAATATGGCTATGATTCCGACAGCGGAAAAGAATGGACTAATTTTTAAGCAGGAATATAAGGCAATACATAAATGTAAAAGAAAAGTAGTACCCCATCTATTAATTACTGAAAATAGCTGATGAACATATCAAATTTTATAAACACAACATTGTGGTCAATTACTTTATGCCTGTTACAAACTACTAACAGTATTTCTCAAAACTGTAAGTCAAATAGCGACTTGCTGAATGATGCCGGTACTTACCGCGATGCCGCTCAAACGCCCTATGGAGGTTTTGTTAACGATTTTGCAGCAGCAGAAAAAAAGCTAGCCGTTAAAACACTGAAAAATTTAGAAACGGATATTAAAAAAGTGTTTCGCATTAAAGGCGGCAATGCCCATGCATGGTATCAGTTTAATCAAAAAGATTTATTTGAGACTTACCCCCATAGCAGCTATACGTACAAAATTGGATTTTACCAGCATGTTTGTGTTAATGGAAAAAAAATAACCACGGATGAATTCACGTCAGATTTTTCTATCACAGCCAACCCTTCCATTGTACCCTATTTTGATATCCCTGCCGAATATGCTTCTTACGGATCCGGCTTTGATGGTACTCCTCAAAAAACAGGAACTGCAAGAATTGCCCTTCTCCGGTATCTGGCTTTTGACAAAAACAATCAGGTGGAATATGTAAACAGTGGTGAAGGTTATTATGATGATGATCATTACGACAGCGAGAATCAATTCAGAGATATTTACCGTTGCTGGTATATCATTCCAAAAAATAAAAAAATATTACTGGAAGTAAGCAGAAAAGAATATTTAGAAAGTGTGCTGGAGTTTTATGAATGTGACTTTAATATTGTATCCAAAAAATACAATATACAAATCAGAGAAGCCAATGAGTACATGCCCAAATATAAAATAAACGGTAACAAAGCCATGTACCAATCACATCTGGAGAACAAACAAAATGCCGAGAGGGAGATCAGCAACAGTGTAATGAAAAAAGAAATAAAAAAGACCAGGATTAAAGAATTATTGCGTACTCAATCTGATGAATGGCTTAAACAGCCTGCTGTTATCAATCCTAAAATACGGGACAACCGTTATTGCGACAACAACAGTGATTTTGAAAAAACCGGGTATTTTACTTTTACCGAATTCTACATCGGTGCAGATGGGAAAAAAGTATTCAAATGGAATCCAGAGTATTTCAAAGAGCAAACCGCATCCCCAGCAAAGCCCTTGTTTTTTAAAGTCCTTTTCAGGTACAAAGCCAATACTCCTTTTACACTAAACATTAAGGATGATTTTATAAAAAATATTGATTTCGAAGCCATCAAAAAAATATTAATCAGCAACTAATGAATAAAATATATCCCCTTTCAAAAAATAATTAGTAAATAATGATACTTTCAATAAAGTACTGGTTTTAGGGGACATGTTTAGTACACACAATTACTACTTTGGCAGTAAACTAATAATCATGTACGGCCGTAAAAAAATAATCATCATTTTCCTAAGCTCAATCTGTTGTATCTGCGCTTGTAAAACTGTTCCGGTAACAGGCCGTAAACAATTGAACCTGGTCCCCAATGCTATGATACAGGCCATGGCTTTTACCCAATATGATTCTGTTGTAAAAACAAGTGCTACATTACCACAATATGATAACAGGGCTCAAATGGTTACCCGTGTGGGCAGCAAAATTCAGCATGCAGTAGAAGCCTATATGCAGCAGAATAATATGAGTAAAGAAATAAAAAACTTTAAATGGGAATACAATACCATTAACGACAATACCATCAATGCATGGTGTATGCCCGGTGGTAAAGTGGTGGTGTATACCGGCTTATTACCGGTAACGCAAAACGAAACGGCACTGGCTGTAGTACTGGGCCATGAAATTGCACATGCTATTGCTCGCCATGGCAACGAAAGAATGAGTGATGCTTTACTCATTAATTTAGGCGGATTGGTTTTAGAAGAAGCTCTCAAAGATAAAAAACAACAAACCCAAACTTTATTTCTGGGATTATATATGGTAGGTACTAATCTGGCTCTGGCTTTACCCAATAGCCGCATGCAGGAAGGTGAAGCAGATAAACTGGGATTAATATTTATGAGTATGGCGGGATATGATGCTGCTGAAGCCATTCCCTTTTGGCAACGTATGTCAGCTGTAAATAAAAATAAGTTGCCGCAGTTTTTATCCAC
The DNA here is from genome assembly GCA_903858475.1 of uncultured Bacteroidota bacterium. Classification (GTDB taxonomy): domain Bacteria; phylum Bacteroidota; class Bacteroidia; order Chitinophagales; family Chitinophagaceae; genus Ferruginibacter. Next base: position 8,968 of record CAIOIZ010000048.1, on the reverse strand, counting down.
CCATCCTTCTGATGAAACCAGAATAAAAAAGTTATCGGCACTGATTCCTGAGATCAAAACAAAATATTATAAAAACTAATAGCAAAGATGAAAAAATTATTGGCATTGCTGCTTTTACTGTTTCCATTAACCGTATTGCTAGCCCAAACTCTTTCAGGTAAATATATTTTGGTAAAAGAAAGCGATGGGCAGGTGCCAAAAACTGGTGCCGTTATCAGTATTACCTTTATGGCAAATGGCAGTTTTTCATTTACAGCAAAAATGCCCGGCACTACCGTTACAGATAAAGGCAGTTATAAAATAAGTGGCAGCAATATTGAAATTTCATTTAAAGAAATGGAGCAGGGAAAGCAATCCGGTGCTTACTCGCTGGAAGATGGAACATTGATACTTCCCTTTAAAATGCTTAAAAATGTAAAAGGAAATTCTACCTGGCAACAGGAGGGCACAACAGCAGATAACACTAAAATCTCCACATTACCTGTTGCAGAAATTATAACTAAATGGCTGAATTATGCAAACAGAAAAATAAAATTATCAATCGATATAGACCGGGCAGCGGCCGGTATTGCTAAAAAAGTAAATAATGATCTGTCAAGAGGATATTACACACAGGGTGTAATGTTGTTCTTTAAAAAATATTATATGGAAGCTTTATATGCTTTTGCAAAGGCTTCACAATTAGAAAATACCAATGTGCTTTACCTGAATAATTTTGCTATGCTATTAATGGAGATGGATAAATATGGCGATGCTATTTCAGTTTTGCAGGAAGTCACTTCCTCTTCTCCAAAAATGGCATCGCCATGGGGAAATCTTGCTATAGCCTATTTTTTCAGCAATAATATTCCGGCTGCCGAAAATGCCATTAGCAGGGCTATCAGTAATGATGCACAATGCGGCAGTTATTATTATACCGATGGAGTAATTCAAAAAAAGAAAGGGAATACAGAAAAAGCGCAGCAAAGCTTTGATAAAGCCTGGGAAAATGGTTATGCTGGAAAGGGAAGAGAAGGTTCACCTTCATCAAAAAATATAAATGCCTCAGTTAATAAAAACAAAGCCGGTAATAATAAACCTGTTGCAGCAGCAAAAAAAGCAAATAGCCAGACAAAAAGTGAAAAAATTGCTTTGTGGGAAGGCCATTATGAAGCACAGGTCATTAGTGCCAAGTCTGGTGAAACCGCCGCAGAGGCAAATACACAATTTGGCAAAGACATGTATCAAACCAATATCAATCTGGTAACAACGGCTTGTGTAAAAAGTTTTGCCATGGAGGTATCAAAAATGGGTAACATTACTGGCACAGGGGAAATTATGTATGTATATCGTGGAGGTGCAGTTAATGCTGTTGCTAATATGTCGGGCCTGGCACAAACATACGGAGGAGGTTTTAAAACCAATTTGAAAAATGGTTTTCAAATGCGGAAATGGGATTTCAACGGCACTATTGATGAAGATGGGAATATAGAAATAACAGGATTACCCTCTGAAAAACTGGATCTTTATAATACCGGCGAATGGCAAAAGATAACGCCATGGTCGCCACTAAAACCTGATGCTGCCGGTGCTGCCATGAAAGGGCCCTTTCATTTATCGATGACCGAAGGAAAAGATGGAAAACATTTTGCACAGATAGATGATTACCTGGCACTGAATGATAAACTGATAAAAAAAGTACATTATCAAACACTCATCCTAAAATCAGCAAACAAAATAATACCAGATTGCCAGGCGCCTGCTGTTGCACCTGATGCCAACCTGTGCCCGGCATCAGAATTCATCAAAACAAAAGTTGCGCTAACACAAAATGATCATATTACTGTAGAATCTTCAAAAACATACAGCAAAGATGCCAATGGCAATATGCAGGTACAATCGGAAAATGCCGTAAATGTTTCCAGTGAATTTAATGCGGGGATGGCAACAGCATCAACAGAGTTTCACACCGATGGCAGCTTTGAATGTACCATTGGTATTGGATTAAGCACCCCCGATTTTAAACTCAAGGGCGCCGAAATAAAAGGTTCAGAAAAACTGGAACTGATCTACGATTCTAAATGTGGTTTTGGGGTAAAAGCTTCGGCTGCTGCAAAAGCCAATGTCAAGCACGTGGCAGAGGGCAGTGCTTCTGTAGAAGGCGTGATCTTCTTTAATAAAGGTTTATAAAAGTGAAGTCGTTTTAAATTTACCATTGGTTGAATTAAATAAAGATAATATTACCGGTACCAATACCAGAAATAAAAAACAATGATCACCTGGAAAACCCCCAGGCTTTGACCATCCAAATCCGATTTAAGTTGACCAGAAAGGAAGCTGGTAATCAAAACTATTCCTGGTCAATCATTTTCGGATTTGCTTGGTCAGTATCACTCGATTTTCCAGTCGAAACCAATTGATAAAAGCAAATTGTCTTATATCTATTCGCATGCTAAATCAGAAGAAGACTTCAGTAAGCATTCTAAAAAAGAGTATTTAAAATTTAGAAAAAATGGTTGAATTTTTAAATTAGTAGGTATACTATTTTAGTTAGAATCGAATAATAAATGCTGTTTACCAACTATTGAGTCGATAAACTCTTTTACAGCTTGAACATAATTTTTCGATTTAAGATTAATACCCAGATTGGATTGTTCAAGAAGGTTATTTAGCATATTGATAAAATACCCCCTATCCTCCTGCTCGGCATCGGTCAATTCGTGCTTATCCTTCATTGCATTCATAACCGCTTTAATTTGAGCATTTAGTTTATTCCCACGCAGTTGTATAGAAGCGGCTCCTTGTTGCATACATACCATCACAAAGATTCTTGAGTTATTTTCTCCTTGGTTCCATTTAGCACAAAGGGTATCAACATATTCATCAAATTTTGTACTATCATTCTCAAAATATGTTGGCGTAACAAATGCAAATTGAAAAATCAACTTGTTTTTTATAGATACTGAATCAATCAACTTGTTAAGCTGACTGTTCTCCTTTTTATCAAAATAATTTTCAGCATCAAGTATGCTATTACTATATTCTGGAAGAATAAAATGATTGGTATTAGCGGTGGGGTTGTAATCGTTTGCATCAGCAACTGACCCCGTTTGTGCAACCGCTGAAATAGAAAAGAAAAGGGAAACCAATAAGTGTCGATACTTCATAGCATTTAATTGAGGATTTGAAATAAAAAATAAACCCAAATATGGGCTTATTAAATGATAAATATTTAAAATAGTATTAAGCAGCCTTTTTTTCCATACCCCCTACTAAAACTATTGCAGCGCCAATGATGGAAGCAATAAATGCAGTAAACGCGACGTCAGCAAAGAGTACCGTTACCTCTTTATAGATTAGGCCAACAGCATAAAACGCAAAAGAAATTACCCTTAGTGTAGTAAACGGCCCCATGTATGTTCATTTTTATGGTATAAATGTAGCTACCGTAATTAGCTCACATAGTACAGAAGGGAAAGATAGTAATGGCAAGGCATCTTCTAAACAATATTGCTGTGTGGATACCTATATGGAAAGAAATGGCAATGCAGTAGTTCTGGCGATGCAGTAATGAATAATTAATAAAATATAAATAGTAAGAATATTGTTGTGCGGCTGCATAAACGCTTTATCGCCATTCAATAAAACTTCCTTTGCGAGTGAATCCTGACCAATGGTTGGGGTAATCCATACTCAATAGAAAACAGCCATTAACACAGCGATAACCGTTATGTGAATGAAGTACCCATAGCGGTTGTTTTTTATTTCGATAATTGGATCCATGTTTTAGTGATTTAACATATTTTATCGTCCAAAACCAGCAGTCAGATTTGAATATTTGATAACCCATTGCTCAGGGCTATTGGTAAATAGCTGTTCAAACAGGAACTATTTCAGGCAACAAGGATTATTCTTTATTTAACCAATACTCGGCTTGTGCATTATCAACTGCGGTGCCAATGCCGTCCCTATACATCTCACCCAGATATTTTTCTGCTTCCTTGTTTCTAAATGCTTCTCCCTTTGCAGCTGCGGTTTGAACCGATTTTTTAACCCAGTAAAAGGCTTTTGGCACATCTATGGCCGTTCCCCTGCCATCCTGGTACAGAAATGCCAAACTAAACTGGGCATCCGCATTATAGTTCATGGCGGCTTTCTGTAACCAATAAAAAGCCTGCTTGAAGTCAGCAGCATTTAAAGCATGTAATCTGTATAATTGGCCTAATTCATACTGGGCTTGTACATTACCCTGGTCGGCCGATTTGCTGTACCAATAAATGGCTTTCTCCCTAGCCCCGGCTCCATTATCTTCAAGATCATATGTACCGGCTATGATCAACTGAGATTCGGCATCTCCATTTTTAGCTGCCTTTTCATACCAGTATTTATATTTCTGTTCATCGCCTTTTGTTATTCTGCCATCACGCTCATATAATTTCCCTAAATACTTTTGAGCTTCTACCAAATTATTCTCCCCGGCATTAGTATACCAATAGATCGCTTTTACATAATCCCTGGGTGTGCCTGCTCCATTTTCATACATGGTGCCCAGGTAAAATTGAGGTAAGGCCTTGTTCATGCCTGCATTTTTATTTTCACAGGTTTTTTTCAGCCAGATAAATGCTTTATTGTAATCAACACCAGTGCCCAAACCCTTCATATAGGCCATTGACAGGTTGTACTGCCCAACGATGTTATCGTTTTCTGCGGCTTTTTGATACCAGTAAAAGGCTTTATCAGCATTGTGCTCATTTTCATAATACTTCCCCACTTTATTTTGTGCCACCGGATCATTGTTTTCAGCATCTTTCAGTAATAGCTCCAACGATTTTTCGGTTTGGGCAAATGCCATATTTATACTCAATACCAATACTGCCATTATTGTAAATAGCGATATTGATGCCTTGTTTTTTTTCATACAGCTGTTTTAAAAATTGACCCTTGATTTATTTACATTCATTTTTTATCCTTTGGTTAAGTTTGGTATGCTCGTTGCGGAGCTGCTGAATATAATCTTCCTCCCTCTTGTTACCTTGCTCCATTTGCTTGAAACGCATCAGAAATTTCCGATACTCTTCCTTTTTCAAATTTTTCCAGGCATAGGTAACATTGGGGTCATTTACAATGTCATAAGTTTCCTCCCCATATTTACGATGCTCTCTTTTCCAGCCCGCAAACTCGCCCTCCATGTAATTACGATGTGCTGTATTTCTTCGATTAATTTCTGTTGCCATATTATTTGCATCCTCCTGCATTTTGTCACACACGCTTTTTTTAGCATCTCCTTTACCGGATTTTGACCTTTTGAACCAATAGGTGGATTTGTATAAATCCACATCGGTGCCCTTGCCATCCCTAAACATGATGCCCAATATATTACAGGCGTCTTCGTTGCCACGCTCAGCTGCTTTTTGGTACCAGTAAAAAGCTTGTTTTACATTCTGGCTGGTACCGATGCCATTTTCATACATTTTCGCCAAAGCCAGGCAGGCATCCGGATAATCTTCATCACTTGCTGCTTTTTGATACAGGCTAAAAGCCTGTTCTTTATTTATACTGGTTCCGGTACCATTTTCATACATCCTGCCCAGATCAAACAAGGCAATGACATTGCTGTTGTTTTCTGCCGCTTTATTATACCAATAAAATGCCTTCAATTTATCCACCTGTGTTCCTTTACCGAGCTCATACATAGTGCCCAGCTCTTTATAGCTTTCTTCAAAACCATTGGCTGCGGCCTTTTGATACCAATACAACGCTTTGTATAAATCATACCCTTTCGCATCTTCACTGGCAAATACTTCAGCTAGTACAAATTGTGCATCGGCCAGGTTGTTTTCAGCGGCTTTTTGCAGCCAATACAAATACTTTTCATTGTCCTTCCCCATTCCCCGTCCATCCAGGTAAATTTTAGCCAGGTTGAACTGGCCGTTTTTATTGTTATTCTGGGCAGATTTTTGAAACCAATAAAAGGCTTTGCTTACATCAAATTCACTGTTGTTTTCATCTAGGTACTTTTCTCCCAGGCTATTTTGAGCAGCGGCATTATTTTTGGAAGCGTCTGTTTTTAATTGCTCCATCGATTTTTCTGCTTGCGCAAAAAGGCTATTGGTGCTGCCTGTTGCTATTATCATGGCCAAAAGAAGGGCTAATGCGATACTGTTTTTTTTCATTAAGTTTTTTTTATGTACTTACCATCCTTGTAATATTCAATGCTATATCACTGACGATTTGGTAAATACGTTTTCGACTCTCCCTCTTGTTTACCAGCCTTGTAATATTCAATGCTATATAACTGACCATCATTGAAATACTCTTTTCTCTCTCCCTCTTCTTTATCATCCTTGTAATTGGTCAACCTATATAACTGACCATTCTCCCTATACTCTTTCCACTCTCCCTCTCGTTTACCAGCCTTGTAATTGGTCAACCTATGTAACTGACCATTATTATAATACTCTTTCAACTCTCCCTCTTGTTTACCAGCCTTGTAATATCCAATGGTATATAACTGACCACTTTCGTAATAAACTTTCGACTCTCCCTCTCTTTGACCATCTTTGTAATTGGTCAACCGAGTTAGCTCACCACTTTCGTAATAAACTTTAAACTCTCCCTCTAATTTACCATCCTTGTAATAACCAATATTACTTAACTTACCACTTTTGTAATAAGCTTTATACTCTCCCTCTAATTTACCATCCTTGTAATTGGTGAACGAAGTTAGCTCACCACTTTCGTAATAAACTTTATGCTCTCCGGCTGGTTTACCATCCTTGTAATATCCGATATTACTTAAGTTACCACTTTTGTAATAATCTTTATACTCTCCCTCTAATTTACCATCCTTGTAAAAACCGATTTTATTTAATTTACCATACTCATCATACTCTTTCCACTCTCCCTCTAATTTATCAGCCTTGTAATTGGCCAAGGAATTTAACTCACCACTTTGGTAATAATTTTTCCAGTCGCCCTCTCTTTTACCATCCTTGTAATATTCAATAATATTTAACTGACCGCTTTTGTAATACTGTTTCCACTCTCCCTCTTTTTTACCATCCTTGTAATGTTCAATAAAATTAAAACTTTTGTAATACCGGTTCCATTCTCCCTCTTCTTTATCATTCTTGTAATAACCAATACTCATTAAATTACCACTTTCGTCATAGTTTTTCCACTCTCCCTCTGCTTTATGATCCTTGTAATAACCAATGACATTTAACTGACCACTTTCGTAATAATCTTTCCACTCTCCCTCTCTTTTATCATCCTTGTAATAACAAATAACATTTAACTGACCACTTTCGTAATAATCTTTCCACTCGCCCTCTCTTTTACCATCCTTGTTATTGTTAATAATATTTAACTGACCGCTTTTGTAATACTCTTTCCTCTCTCCTTCTTCTTTACCATCCTTGTAATTGGAAATAACATATATCTTCCCGCTTTCGTAATAATCTTTCCACTCTCCCTCTTTTTCATCATCCTTATAAAAACCTATGCTTGATAATTTACTATCCTCATACTCTTTCCACTCACCCTCTTTTTTACCATCCTTATAAAAACCTATGCTTGTTAATTCACCATCATCGGCATATGTCTTCCACTCTCCCTCTTCTTTACCAACCTTATAAAAACCTATGCTTGTTAATTTACCATTCGCATAATACTCCTTCCAATCTCCCTCTAATTTATCATCATTGTATAAACTTGTTAAACGTAATTTACCATTCTGCCAATAAACTTTCCACTTCCCTTGTCTTTTACCATCCTTGTAAAAACCTATGCTTGATATTTCACCATTTTCGTAATACTCTTTCCAATCTCCCTCTCTTTTATCATCATTGTAATTCACAATACTAAGCAACTGACCATTCTTCCAATACCCTTTCCACTCTCCCTCTTTTTTATCATCCTTGCAATTCACAATACTAAGCAACTGACCATTCTTCCAATACTCTTTCGACTCTCCCTCTTTTTTACCAGCCTTGTAATTGGTCAACCTAATTAGCTCACCGCTTTCGTAATACTCTTTCGACTCTCCCTCTTTTTTACCAGCCTTGTAATAATTAATATCTTCTAACTTACCACTTTTGTAATACTGTTTCCACTCTCCCTCTCCTACGTCATCCTTGCAATATCCAATAATATTTAACTGACCATTATTGAAATACTCTTTCCACTCTCCCTCTCTTTTATCATCCTTGTAATTGATCAACCTATATAACTGACCATTCTCCCAATAGCTCTTCAATAACCCCTGTCTTTTACCATCCTTATAGAACACTTCGAGTTTCAAATGACCACTACTATAATAATCCTTATACTCCCCGTCTTTGGGTTTATTCTGACTAAATAAACTTATAGTTGTCAGGGTAAATATTAAAAGAAAATAAACTTTTTTCATAATGCTGTTTTATTGTGTTTACTATTCAAACTTCTGTTTTGTAATCTTTATATTATTTGATTTATATTTCAACCATTCTGTTATTTAGACCCTCACTCTATTTTTTGCCACCGGATCATTATTTTCGGCATCTTTCAGTAATTGCTCCATCGATTTTTAGACCTGGGCATAAAGGATATTGGTGCTGCCTGTTGCTATTATCATGGCCAAAAGCAGGGCATAAACGGAACTGTTCTTTTTCTTAAAGCCTTTTTAAACTAACTCCCCATTTATTAAATATTTTTTTTAAAAAACAAATGCTACTGTAGTTTCAGCTATTGTTTAAAGATAAATTCATAGCTTTTCACCACAGCCGCTTCATCGGCAGGGTTTTTATCATATTTTTTTTGCCCTTCATCCATACCCATATTTATTTCGTTAATTGACCATTGTTTTTTATCAGAACCACCATAAACGCCTATTTGGGCCGTAATATTCCAATCTTTATCTTCCTGACTCATTTTGTCATTAATATGCCAGGTATAATATTCAGGATGATTTTTTTTGATAAATTCACAATATTGTTGTTTTATTTTTTTT
>CAIOIZ010000047.1 GCA_903858475.1 uncultured Bacteroidota bacterium | reverse complement strand
TGTTTCCATCGCTTTTTATATTTCTTATACGGTAGGTTCCCTCATTTATATGGGAATTTCATTATTTATTGGAAAAGATTTGGTTAACAAAATTGGTTATAAAAACGGCTTGGCATTAGGACTTGTCATTTCGGCACTTGGAACGCTATTATTTTATCCTGCTGCTAATTCTGGTTCATATCCGCTTATGTTGGCTGGATTATTTACTGTTGGTTTAGGTTTTTCATTGCAACAAACAGTTGCCAATCCTTTAGCCATTGCATTAGGACCAATTTCTACAGGTTCACAGAGATTAACATTAGCTGGTGGAATTAACAATCTTGGAACTACAATTGGACCTTTAATTGTAAGTTTTGCCATTTTTGGTTCTTCTGCATCTGGCAATAACGATTTGAGTATTGAAAGTGTTAAAATACCATATTTGATTTTAGGAATTGCATTTTTAATAGTTGCAGTTTTACTCAAATTTTCTTCATTACCTGAACACCCTAAATCAATTGAAGAATCAGATGTTGAAAATAAATCTGCAAGGAGTTCAGCTTTACAATACCCTCAATTGGTTTTAGGTATGATAGCTATTTTTTTATACGTAGGTGTTGAAGTCTCTACAGCTAGTAATTTACCTGCTTATATGGAAAGCAAATTAGGTTTTGCAATTGGTGATATAGCACCATATATTTCATTGTATTGGGCTAGTTTAATGATTGGTCGTTGGACTGGTGCAGTAGAAGCATTTACAGAAAATATAAGCACACAAAAAATTCTACGTTTCATTGCACCTTATATAGCTTTTGGTGTTTTTTTATTTGTAAATGCAGTTGCAAAACATGACTTAGCCCCTTTTTATGTTTATGGACTAATTATATTAGTATTAATTGCAGCAGATATTGCAAGCAAAGGAAATCCATCACGTATGTTATTTATATTTTCAATTTTAGGGATATTAGCATTGTTTATAGGTATGACTTCAAGCGGCATGACTAGTGTCTATGCATTTACAAGTGTTGGTTTGTTTTGCAGCACCTTATGGCCTTGTATATTTACTTTGGCCATAAGTGGCTTAGGAAAAAATACTAGTCAAGGAAGCAGCTTACTAATTATGATGATTATGGGTGGAGGAATTATTAGTTGGTTGCAAGGTATTGTTTCAGAAAATATAGGTATCCAAAATAGTTATATTATTGGTACAATATGCTTTGCTTATCTTGCTTTTTTTGCTTTAAAGGCAAAAGCTATATTAAAAACTCAAGGTTTTGACGAAGACCATATGGAGGCTGCTAATAATCATTAATTATTTATTTACAAAATATCATCTTTTTAGCTTAATATATAGAATTCAAATCATTTCATTTTCTTAAAATTTAATTATGAAATATTCAATCAAACCTCTTAGATTAATAATTATTTTTGCTATCCCATTTCTAATTTCATGCCAACAAAATAAAAATAAAATGTCTGAACAAGTTCGAGTTATTCCTATGAAGGATTTCTTTCGCAATCCTGAAGTTGCCTATTTTTCACTTTCTCCCAATGGTGATAAAATCGCACTTACAAAACCCTATAAAAACAGAATGAATGTTTTTGTATCAATGCTTGGTAGCAACGATACTACTCAAGTTACCTTTATTGATGACCGTGATGTTCAAGGATATTTTTGGAAAACAAACAATAGAATTGTGTATGTAAGAGACAATGGGGGAAATGAAAATTTTCATCTATTTGCAGTTGATGATGATGGTAAAAACCAAAAAGATTTAACCCCTTTTAAAGATGTAAACGTAGAGATAGTAGATGATTTGGAAGAGAACGAAAACGAAGTGCTAATTGGCATGAATAAACGTGACCCTGAATTGTTTGATGTATATAGATTAAATATCAACACAGGCGAATTAAAAATGGAAGCCCAAAACCCTGGGGGAGTAACAAATTGGGTTACCGACCATAATGGTACTATAAGATTAGCAGTTCAATCCGATGGAGTAAATACAAATTTACTTTACCGTGATAATAACAATGGGAATTTCAAATCTGTTTTAACCACAAGCTTTAAAGAGAGTGTTAGCCCTTTGTTTTTCACATTTGATAACAAATACATTTATGCGTCATCAAATTTGGGAAGAGACAAAGCTGCAATAGTTAAATTTGATATTGCCAATGGAAAAGAAATGGAGGTACTATATCAAAATGATGAAGTGGATGTAGATGGACTTGAATACTCAAAGAAACGTAAAGTTTTAACAGCTATAAGCTACACCACTGATAAAGAGGAAACAAAATATTTAGACAAAACGTATGAGCAAATGTTTGACAAACTCAAACAAAAATTAAGCGATAAATATGAAATTATAATTACCAGCCACAACAAAAAAGAAGATAAATTTTTAGTACGCACCATGAGCGATAGATCTCTGGGAGCAAGTTATTTTTATGATGTAAGCAAAGACGAATTAACTAAAATTGTTGATAGGGCACCATGGCTTCACGAAGACGAATTGTGTGAAATGAAACCAATTATTTATAAGTCTAAAGACGGTCTAACGATACATGGATACTTAACATTACCAAAGGGAATTGATACAAAAAATTTACCTGTTATAATAAATCCGCATGGAGGTCCTTGGGCAAGGGATGAATGGGGATGGAATCCTGAAGTACAATTCCTTGCCAACAGAGGTTATGCAGTTTTGCAGATGAACTTCAGAGGCTCTACCGGCTACGGAAGAAAATTTTGGGAAGCAAGTTTTAAGCAATGGGGTTTAACAATGCAACAGGATATTTCTGATGGGGTTGAATATTTAGTAAGGGAGGGAATTGCCGACCCTAAACGTGTTGCCATTTACGGTGCTAGTTATGCGGATATGCTACCCTATCTGGCATCACATCCACGCCCGATTTGTACGCTTGTGCAGTTGATTATGTGGGTGTGTCAAACTTATTTACTTTCATGGAAACCATACCACCCTATTGGAAACCATTTTTAAATATGATGTACGAAATGGTGGGAGATCCTAAGAAAGATTCAGCTTTGATGCGTGCGGCATCACCTGTATATTTCGTAGATAAAATTAAATGCCCATTATTTATTGCTCAAGGAGCAAACGACCCACGCGTAAATAAAGCAGAAAGTGACCAGGTTGTTGAAGCATTAAAAAAACGTGGAATTCAAGTGGAATATATGGTAAAAGATGATGAAGGGCATGGATTTGGTAACGAAGAAAATCAATTTGATTTTTATGGTGCTATGGAGAAATTTTTAGCCAATCATTTAGGTGGCAGAGTTGAGGGTAGTTAATAGCTATAATGAGAAATCGCTTTTACTTTTATAACCTATTCAAGCCAATCAATATTAATTAAACTTACATTTGCGTAAATGAGTTTATACTTAAAATCGGATTTAAATGATACCATCTGTGCCATTGCTACTGCGGGTGGTGTTGGAGCTATAGGTGTGATTAGAATAAGCGGAAACAATGCCATCACTATAGTAAATGAAGTATATAAAGGTAAAAATCTTGAGCTACAAAAAACGCATACCGTTCATTTAGGAAAAATAATAGATGAAGGAACAATTGTGGATGAAGTATTAGCCACTATTTTCATATCACCCAAAAGTTATACAGGCGAAAATACGGTTGAGTTAAGCTGTCATGGCTCACCATTTATTCAACAAAAAATATTGCAATTGATGGTAAAAAAAGGAGCACGAATGGCAAAGTCAGGAGAGTTTACTTTACGTGCTTTTTTAAATAAAAAATTAGACTTAAGTCAAGCTGAAGCTGTGGCAGATTTAATTGCCAGTCATAGCGAAAGTAGTCACCAAACGGCAATGAATCAAATGCGAGGAGGATTTAGTTTACAGATAACTTCACTCCGCGAGAGGCTAGTAAATTTCGCTTCACTCATTGAGCTTGAATTAGATTTTGGAGAGGAAGATGTGGAGTTTGCCAAACGCGATGATTTACAAAGAAGCGTTAGAGAGATTTTAACTGTTGTGACGGATTTGTCGGCTTCTTTTAAATATGGCAATGCCATCAAAAATGGTATTCCTACTGTGATAGTAGGGAAGCCCAATGCGGGTAAATCTACTTTGCTCAATGCCTTGGTGCATGAGGAACGAGCCATTGTGAGTGATATTGCAGGTACCACACGTGATACCATTGAAGAGGCATTTGTAATTGATGGTATCACTTTTAGGTTGATAGACACTGCAGGCATCAGGGCTCATACCACTGATACCATTGAAAGCATTGGTATTGAGAGGACTTTTGAGAAAATTAATCAAGCCAGTATTATCATTTATTTGTTTGATGCTTCTACTACCACTGAGGCCGAATTAGAGCAGGAGCTTAAGCTGTTTGAAACTAGCAAGGCCACTGTAATTGCGGTTGCCAATAAAGTGGATTTGTTGAAGGAAACACCCAATACTTTGCAAATCCATAAAGATGTCATACAAATGTCATCCTTACAAAAAACTGGGTTAGATGCTTTAACTAAAAGATTGAAAAATCTGATTGACTCGGATGAGATAAAAAGTGATGTGGTAGTAAGTAACTTAAGGCATTACGAGGCCTTGATGTTAACTGCCGAATCACTAACCAGTGTTTTGGAAAGTATGGAAATGCAACAAAGTGGTGAGCTATTAGCATTTGATATACGCAAAGCTATTTACCACCTAGGTGAAATTGTGGGTGAGATTACCACAGATGATTTGTTAACCAATATATTTTCGAAGTTCTGTATCGGAAAATAACTATCTTTCCTTTGTTTCATAAATGCTTGTTTTTATTGGGTTTAAGCTGATTTATCTTTCTTTTATTTGTTGCCCAACTCCACTTTTTTACCTATATTTGTTGCCTGATTGTTGCCCAGATTTGTTGCCCACAAATCAGGCAACACTCGGGAGAGAACATGCTACATACAGCTACAAGCTGCTACATGTAGCAACAACAGGCAACAAAATGAGCAGCAACATTCGTCTACAAAAAACTTGTCAGCACTGCGGTAACCGGTTTACCGCCAAGACTACTGTTACACAGTTTTGCTCAGATACCTGTGCCAAGAGAGCATACAAACAGCGGAAGCGGGATGAAAAAATTGAAGTGGCCATCAAGGAAGAAACCGAGAAAGCCATGTACAACCCTGCCATTTCTCAAAAGGAATTTCTAACCGTAGATGAAGCCTGCCAGTTAATCAACGCCAGCCGATGGACCATTTACAGGCTCATCGACAAAGGCGAACTCAAAGCAGGTAAGTTGGGCAGAAGTACCCGTATCCCACGAACAGCTATCAACGAACTATTCAAATTAACTGAAGCATGACAGTAACTTTAAGACAACGCAAAAAGGGCGATAAAATCAGCCTGTATCTTGATTACTATGGTGATGGTAAAAGAGATTATGAGTATTTGCAATTATACATCATACCCGAGCCGGAGAAAGGCAAGCTCACCAAAGAGCAGAAGGAAGAAAACCGCAAGACAATGATCCTGGCAGAAGCCATCAGGTCGAAAAGATTGCTCCAGATAAAGAATGAAGAATATGGCTTTCGGGATACCGATAAAGCCAAAGGCAGTTTCATTGCCTACTTTGAAAGGCTTACCGAGAAAAGGAAAGGCAGCGAGGGTAATTGGGGCAATTGGGATAGTGTGCTGAAACACTTGAAGAAGTTCGCCAAGAACGGTGCATCATTTAAAGACATTGATAAAAACTGGTTGGAAGATTTCAAAACCTATCTCATATCCGAAGCCAAGAGTAAAACCAATAAACACCTTTCGCAAAATTCACAGTCCTCCTATTTCAGTAAAGTAACCGCAGCTTTGAAGGAAGCAGTAAAAGAAGGCATCATACAAACCAATCCGGCAAACCAGGTGGAGGGCATCAGGTCAGATGATCCTGATAGAGAGTTTCTCACTTTGGAAGAATTACAGGCAGCAGCAAAAGTGGAGTGTGAAATGCCGGTGCTCAAAAATGCTTTCATCTTTTCTGCATTGAGTGGTTTGCGTTGGTCGGATATAGAAAAGTTGGTTTGGTCAGAAGTGCAGCACTCCGAGCAGTCCGGGTATTACATCCGTTTCAGGCAGAAGAAAACAAAGGGAGCAGAAACATTGCCCATTTCAGAGCAAGCCTTTTCGCTATTAGGCGAAAGAAGAAAGCAGGATGATAAAGTATTTGAAGGATTGTATTACAGTGCCTGGCATAACTTAAAACTCCGTGAGTGGGTAATGAAAGCAGGTATCACCAAGCACATCACTTTTCACTGTGCAAGGCACACCTACGCCACTTTACAAATCACATTGGGAACAGATATTTACACGGTTTCAAAACTCTTAGGTCACAGGCATTTAAAAACAACCGAAATTTACGCTAAGGTAATTGACCATAAAAAACAGGAGGCAGCCAATAAAATTAAATTAGACTTATAGCGATGGAAGTAAAAGTATTAGACAGCATCATGCACGGAGTATTGAAGCCGTGGAAATTAGACACCACCAACACAAGGCGGTTCACTGAATTGGTGAAAGCTGCAAAAGCAGCTTCACCCAGCACCAATGCAGAGTTGCTTTCGCAACTCACGGCATTGTTGGTTGATTACCCTTCGCTTCAAAAAATAGTGGCGTATGAAACCATCGGCAATACACCATTGCAGCAGCTTTTATACAAAACAGATTTGCCAAAGTATAAAGATGCCGTTACCCACTTTTATTTATTCGTAATCACAGCAGAAACACTTCGTGTTTTCAATGCAGTATTGCAGCAAGCTGCAAACTGGATTGAGTTAGTTGATATTCGCTATCAGGTTGGAAAGACCCTTACCAATGTGAGAGTATTAGCCAAGCAGGTTACCACAGAATTAAATGAACAGGGTTTTACAGCGGTTCCTGATGCAGACAGCAGCGTTGTTCACTTCGCTTTGTATTATTTAAAGCATAGCCTTATTGTGCTTTATTTCAGCATACAGGAACAGTTCAAGGCAAGCCTTTCACAAACTACAACCATAGAAGATTTTTACTTGCTGGATTTGGAAGAGCCAATTACAAATATTGTGTATCCGGTGCTTGTTGGTGAACCCACTACTAACAGCCAGGCACAAAACTCCAACAACATCATTCAGGATAAACTTTCCTTTGGCTTTACTGGTGATAAAGAAAGGTTGAAAGCTGTGATAGTTCAGCTTTGCCAAAAGATAGAATTATTGAATGAGGACCAGACAAATTCTGATACCCTGTTCAAAATATTTACTTCCCGGGATCTGGAAGCAATTACCGACAAAGTATACTTAGGTTGTGAGACAACGCAGTTCCGCTACATCATTGATAAACTTACGCCACACTTCACCAACCTGAAGTTGAAAGCCATAGAAAAAACCGGTGCTTTTTTCTCAAAGAATGGAACCAAAATAACTGCACAGAATCTATCAGCAGGAAAGGTAGATAACCCCAAAGAAAAGGGCACTATTGACAACATTCTAAAACAAATGCAATAAAAAATATTGAGTAGGTTGAGATAGCAGATTGAGTGCTTAGTAACTCAACCTTTACCCCTCCGCAGCTTCGCAGTTTTGCCTTGTAATCATAAAATAATTTACAATGGCACACGAAGAATTAATCTTAGACAAGCTCACCGAAATCGCTAACAAGCTGGATGAGCAAAACCTGTTACAAAAAACAGTACTGAACTTTAATGAGGCTT
>CAIOIZ010000046.1 GCA_903858475.1 uncultured Bacteroidota bacterium | reverse complement strand
GATAAAGGATGTTATAGTGATACCGTCAGTCATACCGTAACGGTTTATCCTATTCCTGCAATAAGTGCAGCGGTGCCAACTAATCCAACTACTTGTTTGGGTACTGATGGTTTTATTACGCTCAGCGGTTTGTTAGCAGGTCAAGCCTATACTGTGAATTATAGTAAGAATGCCGTAGCGCAACCTGCTTTAACATTAACAGCCAATGCAAGTGGACAAATTATAATACCTACTTTAACTGCAGGTACTTATAGTAATATCAATTGCACCGCGAACAATTGTACCAGTCCGAATGCTGCTACACAAGTACTTACAGACCCTGCTGCACCAAGTGCACCAACACCCACCAGTAACGGACCTATTTGTGCAGGCAGCACCCTAAATCTTTTTGCTTCTGCAGTGGCAGGGGCAAGTGGATATAATTGGACAGGTCCAAATGCATTTACAGCAGCAGTGCAGAATCCTAGTATTCCATTAGCAACCATTGCTGCAAGTGGACTTTATCAGGTAACCGTTACAGTTAGTAATTGTGTATCTGCTCCCTCTGTATCACTCAATGTAGTGGTGAATCCAGTTCCGGTGATTGCTAGTATTGTTGGTAATAACCCAACAACCTGTGGAGGTAATGATGGATATATCACTTTAAGTGGACTTACGCCTGGTGTTACATATACGGTGAATTATAGTAAGAATGCCGTTCCTCAGCCTGCATTAACCTTAACGGCTTCAGCTGCAGGTGAGGTGGTGTTACCGAATTTAACTTCTGGTACTTATACAGCAATTAATTGTACCTCCAATAACTGTACGAGTGCTAATGCAACAACTATAATTCTGAATGATCCTTCAGCACCGGCTGCACCTACTACCGGTAGTAATAGTCCTGTTTGTTCCGGCAATACATTAAATCTTACTGCATCTGCGGTTACGGGTGCTAGTTATACCTGGACAGGGCCTAATGGATTTAATTCCACTACACAAAATCCAATTATTGCAGCTGTTACCACAGCAGCAACTGGTAATTATATAGTAACAGTAACCTTGAATAATTGTACTTCAGCAGGATCTGTACCATTGGCAGTGGTGGTTAATCAAACCCCTTCCATCGGTGCTGCTGTACCTACTAACCCAACTACTTGTTTGGGTAATGAGGGATTTATTACACTCAGTGGTTTGCTAGCTGGTCAAACCTATGCTGTTAATTATAGTAAGAATGCTGTAGCGCAACCAATATTAACTTTAACGGCTAATGCAAGTGGGCAGTTGATAATACCCAATCTTACTGCCGGAACATATAGCAATATCAATTGTACTATAAATAACTGTTCCAGTGCCGATGCTGCTACACAAATACTAACTGATCCTCCATTGCCTTCTTCACCAACTGCAAGTAGCAATGGTCCTATCTGTGAAGGCAGTGCACTAAATTTATTTGCTACTACTATTGTTGGTGCGAGTGGTTATAATTGGACTGGTCCAAATGGATTCACCAGTACTTTACAAAATCCAAGTATACCAAGTGTTTCGATGGCAGCTTCCGGAGTATATACGGTAACTGTAACAGTTAATAATTGTACATCCTTATTATCAACACCATTAAATGTTCTTGTAAATAATATGCCAGTGATTAGTAGTGTTACAACTGTTAATCCAAGTACCTGTAGCGGAACAGATGGTTCCATTACTTTAAGTGGGTTACTACCAGGCCAAACCTATAGTGTAAATTATTGGAAGAATGGTCTAGCACAGACAGCATTAAATTTAACAGCTAGTGCAACTGGCACAGTAGTGATTACTAATCTTGCTTCTGGTACCTATAGTAATATTAATTGTACTGCTAATAATTGTACCAGTGCCAATGCTGCTACACAAATATTATCGGATCCAAATTCTCCTGCTGCCCCTACGGGTAATAGCAATAGTCCGATTTGTGCTGGAGCAACCCTCAACCTAACTGCAGCACCTGTTGCCAATGGTAATTTTAGCTGGATTGGTCCGAATGCATTCAGTAGTACTTTGCAAAATCCAAGCATACCTGCCGTTGCCATCGCCGCTAGTGGTAATTATAGTGTAACCGTAACTGTTAATAATTGCACTTCTACAGCTACTATTGTTCCAGTAACCATTAACTCTTTACCTGTATCTAATTTTAGTGCAGGTTTACCTGTTTGTGAAACGCGAACAATAGCATTTACTGATTTGTCTATTGCCAATACAGGTACGCTCAATAGCTGGGCATGGAATTTTGGAGATCCAGCCAGTGGTGCAGCCAATACGGATGCCGGACAAAACCCAACCCACGTGTTTTCTGCAATTGGCACCTATACAGTTACATTGACTAGTACAAATAACGCAGGTTGTGTAAGTAGCGTTTATTCTGCACCGGTAGTTGTAAATACAAGACCTCATGCTGGATTTGTATTGCCAGAAGTTTGCTTAAATGATACCTATGCGCAATTTACCGACACCAGTTCTGTAACTGGTGGTGCTATTACAGGTTGGGAATGGAATTTTGGCGATGTCAATGCAACAGGTGCCAATCCAAATGTTTCGAATTCGCAAAATCCACAACATAGCTATACGGCTGTAGGTAATTATAATGTGCGTTTGGTGGTATTTAGTAATATAGGTTGTACCGATACAATAACGCAGGTATTGACCATTAATGGTAGTTTCCCAGTAGCCAATTTTACAGTAAATAATGCAGTTGGTTTATGTGCCAACGATTCTGTTTCTATTGTCAATACATCCTCGGTTTTCCCAGGCACCATTACCAAGGTGGAAATTTATTGGGATAATGCAGGTACACCAGGAGTGTTTGATATAGACAATAGTCCATACCCCAATAAACTGTATACTCATTTATATCCCAATTTCCAGAACCCTTTAGTGAAAATTTTTACTATTCGTTTCAGGGCCTATTCCGGTGGGGTTTGTGTAAATGATAAGCTTACTAATATAAATGTGAATGCTGCTCCGAAGGTTCAGTTTACAGCCATTCCTAATGCTTGTTTAGATGCTGCTCCATTCTCATTGATTCAAGCAACAGAAATAGGAGGGGTGCCTGGTAGTTTTGTTTTCACTGGTCCGGGTGTAAGTGCCGCTGGCATTTTTAATCCAGCTTCTGTAGGGCCAGGAACTTATACCATTCATTATACTTATACCTCAACTGCAGGTTCATGTATTGACACCGCTTCACAACAGATTACTGTATTGCAACCACCTGTTGCGGACTTCAGTGTTAGTGCATTGCAATGCGCAGGGGTTGATATTACATTTACTAGTACAGCTACTACCCCTGTTGGAACCATCACTACTTGGACATGGGATTTTGGCGATGGAACACCAGCAGTGGTAAGAAATAGTGCAGCAGCATTCCCTCATCAGTTTGCGAATGCAGGTACCTATACAGTAACATTGCGGGTGACCACAAGCGATGGTTGTATAAGTTTGGCTAAGACCCTGCCTGTAACGATAAGGCCAATTCCTGTTGCAGCATTTAGTTTCCCTGCAAGCGTTTGTTTGCCTAATGCAACTGTGCCATTCACCAATACCAGTAGCATTGCAGACGGCACTCAAAATTCATTTACGTATTTATGGAACTTTGGCGAACCTACCAGTGGGATCAATAATAGTTCAGTAGCAAAAAATCCTACTCATTTGTATGGAGCGCTTGGGCCTTTTACGATTAATCTTCAGGTAATCAGTGGAGCAGGTTGTATACATGATACAGATATTGTGTTGAATATTATTCATCCTCAACCGAAGGCCAATTTTAGTATTAATAAACCAGCTATTTGCATTGGTGATAATGTAAGCTTTGCCGATCTCAGTGATGGCAAGGATGGTACCGTTAATCAGTGGAATTGGGCATTGGGAGATGCCACTACTAAAACCATTCCTTCCTTTACCTATACCTATACCAGTGCGGGAACATTCAATGTGAGTTTGTATGTAGTAAATAGTCAAGGTTGTAATAGTGATACCATGATTAAACCATTTATCGTACATCCATATCCGGTAGTAGATGCCGGGCCAGATAGGGTCGTACTAGAAGGTGGTTCTGTAACCATTGCGCCAAATGTAACTGGCAATAGTTTACTATATTTATGGACACCCAGTACTTATTTAAATAGCAATACCAGCCCTGCGCCTGTGGCCAGCAATTTATTATCTGATATGACCTATACTTTAACAGTTACTGCCTTAGGCGGATGCAGCAAATCGGATCAGGTATTTGTCAGGTTATTGAAAGCGCCTAAGATTCCAAACACATTTACTCCAAATGGAGATGGAATTAATGATGTATGGAGTATTGAATATTTGAATACTTATCCCAATAATCGTGTGCAGGTATTTACCCGTACTGGACAATTGGTATTTGAAAGCAAGGGGTATAATGCGCCATGGGATGGCAGTTTGAATGGCAAACCATTGCCTTTTGATACTTATTACTATATTATAGAACCCAATAATGGTCGTACGCCAATGACTGGTTTTGTTACGATTGTAAAATAAAAAATAAACTTCCTCCAGTTGGTCGTATAACTAGCGGAAGTTACTAACTTTAAATTATCCGTTGGAATACGGACAAGCAATGAAGAAATTAATTTTAGTATTCATGGGATGCAGTATTAGTGTACTGTCTTTCTCGCAGGCTAAACCATTTTACACCCAGTATATACTCAACAATTATATACTTAATCCGGCGGTAACTGGTATCGAAAATTATACTGATGTAAAAATCAGTTACCGCAATCAGTGGACAGGCATTAACGGTGCTCCCATAACAACTTATGCAAGTGTGCACGGCCCTATTGGTAAAAACGACTATAAGACTTCTGCTACTTCGTTTGAAGTGCCAGGTAAAAATCCCAGGGGAAAGAGTTTTATGGAAGAGTATACTGTATCCGACCCACATCATGGCGTAGGGTTTGTTGCATTGAATGATAAGGCCGGGTATATTAATCGATGGAGTGTGTATGGCTCTTATGCTTATCATAAACCCTTGACCACAAAAATGACATTGTCTGCTGGATTTTCTGGCGGATTTAGCAGTGTTAGTTTAGATCGTAGCAAAATCGATTGGGGTAATTTGGATCCCAATGATCCTGCTATTGGATATGCCAACAATGAAATCAAAAAGATAAAGCCAGAAATGGGTGCTGGATTATGGTTATATGGTGCCCGCTATTATGTGGGCCTATCTGCGCTAAATATTATTCCTGGTAAGGCTAGTTTTGTGAAAAATGACAAATATGGTACTTACTTCACGCCGAATTATTTTTTAACAGCTGGTTATCGATTCATGATAAATGATGATGTATCTGCATTGCCAAGTATGATGGTTCAGTTTTGGAAACCTCAGTTATATGGTATACATGCCAACGCTAAGTTTCAATACAGGGATAATTTTTGGGTAGGGGGTAGTTATCGTTATTCCGATTTAGTAGCAGGGTATTCTGCCATGGCAGGTATCAATGTAAGCAATACCTTTAATGTAAGTTATGCCTATGAAAATGCGACCACTTCCAGATTACGTACTTATACCAAAAATACCCATGAGATTGTAATTGGCTTTATCCTAGGAAATAAATTTGGAGATACTTGTCCTAGAAATGTTTGGTAATATTATTCAGTCTACATTATTATAAAAAAATAGCAGCCTATAAGCTGCTATTTTTATTTGTTCTTTATTTAAGTAAATCTGTTTAATACTGGTTATTCAGCTGCTGCATCAAAGGGGATAGAACTGTCAATACGAGTTTCTTTAGCGGAGGCTCTAAAGGCAGGCGTCAATATCCATTGCCCATTGATATAATTAAGATTGAAAACTTTGATGCTTGCATTCTTTGATCCAGATTGCTCTTCGTTAATGATGATTTGTTTAGATCCATCCGATTCCTTCACTGCAACAGGAATAGCATTTGTTAATTCGGATCGAATGCTATCTAGTGCAAAATTAGTAATCGCCAGGGCTTTTTCAGTTGGGGTAATTATTGCTAATTGTTTTTCCAAGGAGGGCTGTTGGTTATCCATCGCATAAATGGCTTTTTCAATGGAAAGTTTCATTGCCTCCATTTTACTCAACATCGAATTTTTAAATAAAGGCGTATTCAAATTGTTGAACGTACTTGCTTGTAGCGATGATTTCGTTTGCTCCTTATTTCCAAGTATTGAAAAAGTAAAAAGGGATAAAATAAGTAGGAGGCTACTAAGGGTGATTGGCAAGGATAATTTTTTATCTGATTTTATTGCTACTTGTTGTGTTGTACTGAAATAGCGGATACGTTGTAACAATTGTTCTTTTTTACCTACAGCAGCTAATTGAAAATTGGGCAGCCAATCTTGTTTTATTTTTTCTGCTTTTAACAATGTTTCTGCATAACGTACAGGGCTATATTTGAAATCAATAACCTGTTGGTCGCATGATTTTTCTCTTTCTGTTCTTATTTGTTGGCAAATAGAAAGTACAAATGGATTGAAAAAGAAAATAGTTTCCATGCTTATCAGTAACCAGTTGAGCAAGTAGTCGTTCGATTTTATATGGGATAATTCATGTAGGAGGAGACTCTCTGTTTGTTCTATGCTCAATTGATTAACCAAGGCAACAGGTAATAAAATGATTGGTTTAAAAAATCCAAACGTAAGGGGTGTATGGATATTATTACTCAGCCAAAGCTTCACTTTTCTTTTAATACCAAAGTAGGAAACATGTAAATGGGTGAATAAAATAAGATCCGCTGCAGGTTTTACCAAACCATTTTTGTAGCTGCTTGTAAATCCATTCCAACGCTTGATTATTAAAGTGGTCTTTAGAATAATTGTAAGGGAATAGCCAGCGAATAACCAGGGGGTGGCCATCAAAATCCATTGCTGCTGTAAAGCATTATTAATGATCTGCACAAATGCCGAACTGTTTTCTCTTATTGTATCAATTAAAAAAAATGTTACAATAGAAATTATCATTTGAAAGCCCAGCAGGTAGAAAAGAAAATTTCTTTTTTGCGTGGGGTGGGCTTTCTGGAGCAAAGTTTTGTTGAGCAAGAAAAACAAGCCACATACAATTCCCATTTGCCATATACTATGCAATAAACTAATACAAAATTGGTAGGTAAAATATGCCATAGCTATTAACCGGGCCGTTGAATAAGTTATTTATCTTTTTTCAATTGATTGATGAGTTCCTGAATTTTATTTAATTCTTCCTTGCTGGCTTCATGTCCACCGAGTGCTTGCAATACTAAATTGGCAGAAGAGCCTGCAAACAAAGTATCAATCATTTTATTGACAAACAATTTTTGTGTTTTCTCCTTGCTTACTGCCGGTTGATAGATATGCGTTTTATTGCTGTCATCGCGGGTTACCAATCCTTTTTCAAACATAATTTGCATGAGTTTAAGAGTGGTAGTATAACCGGCGTCCTTGGTTTTAAGTAATACTTCATGTACGGTTCTTACGGAGGCCTGTTTATTATTCCAGAGTACCTGAAGAATTTCCAATTCACTTTCTGTTGGCTTAGGAGTCCTAATGTTAGTCATAATACGATTTATTTCGTAATGCAAAATAAGGAGAATTATCTTAAAAGAAAGTGAAATTTTAGTGGCTACGTACTAAGCATAATGGGAGTAAAAAATGGACGTGCAACAGGAGGTTTATGCCTGGGGGCAAAAAAAAAGCCCCGATGTGGAAACATCCGGACTTCTTGGTTATAATGGTTCTGATTAGAATTCGTTTAATAAAATAGAAGCGATTTGAACGGCTCCTTTAACAAAGTTACATGTTCCTATTACATGTTCCTATTACATGGCCCATATTTATTTATTCTTTTAAATTCAGCACCAAGAACAATAGGGCAATTAATTAAAAATTACTTGTAGTAGTAGATTGCATTGCAGCAATACTAGCAGCAGGTAAATGGATGGTATTGTTTTTTAAAAATGCGTTTTCCTTATTATTCAAGTTTTGCAAGTTTTGCATTTTCAATTCACGGTTTGCTTTAATCTTATCGTGGTGTAATTTGGCCAAGGTAGGCGCAATTACCAACGAAACAATACTCATTAATTTAATCAAGATATTCATTGAAGGACCACTGGTATCTTTGAATGGATCACCTACGGTGTCACCAGTTACAGATGCCTTGTGTGGTTCACTTTTCTTATAGTACATTTCACCATTTATCTCAACCCCTTTTTCAAAAGATTTTTTTGCATTATCCCATGCACCACCCGCATTGTTTTGAAACATTCCCATCAATACGCCACAAACAGTAGCACCTGCTAGAAAGCCACCCAATACTTCTGGTCCAAATGTAAAGCCCATGATTAAAGGCGAAAGAATCGCAATAGCACCAGGCAGCATCATTTTTCTTAAAGAAGCCTGTGTAGAAATGGCCACACATTTATCGTATTCAGGTTTGCCGGTACCTTCCATAATACCAGGGATGGTACGGAACTGACGGCGTACTTCTTCTACCATTGCCATGGCTGCTTCTCCCACTGCACGAATGGCCAATGAGGAGAATATAAAAGGAATCATACCGCCTACAAATAATCCGGCTAATACATCTGCTCTATAAATATCGATACCATCAATTTTGGCAATACCTACGAAGGCTGCAAAAAGGGCCAGTGAGGTTAAGGCTGCAGAGGCAATGGCAAATCCTTTACCCGTTGCAGCAGTTGTATTTCCCACTGCATCTAAAATATCTGTTCTTTCTCTTACTTCTTTTGGTAATTCACTCATTTCTGCAATACCACCTGCATTATCGGCGATAGGGCCAAATGCATCAATGGCCAATTGCATTGCAGTAGTGGCCATCATACCAGCGGCAGCAATTGCAACACCGTATAAGCCAGCACAAGCAAAGGAGCCATAAATACCACCTGCTAATACAAGGATTGGTAAAAATGTACTTTCCATTCCAACAGCCAGACCGCCAATGATATTAGTAGCGTGGCCAGTAGCAGATTGTTTTACGATACTCTGCACGGGGCGTTTACCCATTGCCGTATAATATTCAGTAATGATGCTCATCAAGGTACCCACTACCAGTCCAACGGCGATGGCACCAAAAACACCAGTTTTTGTAAATTCATGTCCACGTAAAGTCATGCTATCTGGCATTAACCAATTCACCAGAAAATAAGAGGCAATGGCGGTCAATACAATTGAACCCCAGTTGCCCATATTAAGTGCATTTTGTACTTTTTGTGTACTCAATCCAGCGTTTTCGCTGATTCTTACAAAGAAGGTTCCAATGATGGAGAATAAAATACCCATGGCTGCAATGAGCATTGGTAATAAGATGGGAGACATTCCTCCAAAATTGTCAGTAAGAGCATTTGTTTCTCTACCCAATACCATTGTTGCCAACACGGTAGCTACATAAGAACCAAATAAATCGGCACCCATGCCCGCTACGTCACCTACATTATCGCCCACATTATCTGCAATAGTGGCGGGGTTTCTTGGATCATCTTCTGGGATACCAGCTTCCACTTTACCCACTAAATCGGCTCCAACGTCGGCAGCTTTTGTATAAATACCACCACCTACTCTTGCGAATAAGGCAATAGATTCTGCACCCAAACTGAAACCTGTTAATATTTCAATGGTACGTTCCATTTCCACACTGTCAACAGCAGCACCATTGGCAAAAATCATTTTCAAAACAATAAACAAGCCTCCTAGTCCAAGTACCGCAAGTCCCGCAACCCCGAGTCCCATTACAGAACCACCGGTGAATGACACAGCTAATGCTTTGCTCAAACTGGTACGAGCTGCATGTGCAGTACGTGTATTGGCCTTGGTGGCTACTTTCATGCCGATGAATCCAGCAAGGGCACTTAAGAAAGCGCCAATGACAAATGCAACAGCAATACTCCAATGGCTATTGGCATTGCTATATCCCATGATGCCCAATAATAAGGCACCCAAGGCTACAAAGTAAGCCAGTATTTTATACTCGGCTTTTAGAAAAGCCATGGCTCCCACAGCAATATAATTGCTGATTTCTTTCATACGTTCTGTACCTGGATCTTGTTTGCTAACCCATTTGAATTTGATAAAAGTGTAGAGCAATCCTACAATACCCATGGCCGGAATAACGTAAATCAAATTTTCCATAATATTCGTTAGTTGTGCTAAATTTTAGGTCGGCAAAAATAGGGGAAATGGGGGAGAAACAGGCAGAAAGGGGCTAAAAAACCAAGGATAGGATGGAACTTTGCTTAAAGGAGGTCAAAAGCGATATTTATACTTGATTTTTGGAGGAATTATGGCGGCAAAAATATTCCCAACAATGTCTTAAAACTGTTGTTATAATAATCAACTTATGTTGCCAAAGATTCAATGGTGGCACTGATGCCTCTTTCTGTAATGGCATCGCAGGCAGGTTTGAGCGATTCATAACTGCCTTCTTTTACAGCATATTTGCCTTTTGTATGGATAATCATGGCGCATTGTTCGGCCTGTTGGGCTGAATGACCACAAACTTCCATTAATGTTTCAATAACCCACTCAAAAGTGTTTATTTCATCATTCCATACAATCAAACTATGTCCACCCTGGTCATTTACCAGCGTGTCGGTTTCTTCCTGGAACGAAGTGTCTGTTCTTGGCATTTCACTCATGTGGAAACGAAATTACATGATTTTAGAGATTCCTCGCAGTAAGGCCCTTTACAAGGGAAAATTAAAGGGATTATGAAGCATTCGGACTGGATTTTTTTATGGTAGTCCTGTTAACCAAAGTTGTTTTATTTTTCTGGTATGCCATCTGTAATTAAGGGGGTAACTTTATAGTGGCTTAGGAATTCTTATGGCGATAAAATTTAATGTATGAAAAAAATAATCCTCGCTTTTGATGGCAATCATTATTCATCAGGAGCATTTGAGTTTGCCAGACGATTGAATGAATTGCAATCTATTTTATTGGTGGGCATCTTTTTGCCGCCTGCACAATTGGCCACTTTATGGAGTTTTGCAGATGCTGCTGGTGGTCCATTGATTCCATTATTGAATACCGAAACAGCAGAGCCTACTGAAAAAAACGTACATCGGTTTGAGCGGGATTGTATTCAAAATAATATTGATTTTAGGATTCACAAAGATTTATTTGATTTTGCATTGCCAGAATTAAAAAAGGAAAGTCGCTTTGCAGATTTACTTATTCTTGGATCTGAATTATTTTATGATCACCATTACAATGGTTTGCCCAATGATTACTTAAAGGATTCATTACATGATATGGCCTGTCCGGTTTTATTGGTGCCAGAAAAATTTGAATTTCCAGAAAGCATGATTCTGGCTTATGATGGTACAGAAGATGCACTTTTTGCTATCAAGCAATTTGCTTATTTATTTCCTGAATTATGTGATAGGGAGGTGGCTTTGGTATATGCTACCGATCAGCCCAATGATGCTATTCCCGATCAGGTTGCAATGGAAGAATTGGCAGCAAGGCATTTTAGTAATTTAAATTTGATGAAGCTCGATTTAGATAATACAAAGTTTTTTAGCACTTGGATATCAGAAAAAAAAGCCAGCCTTTTGGTGAGTGGGTCTTATGGAAGATCTGGTATTTCTCAGTTGTTTAAAAAGAGTTTTGTAAAAGAAGTAATT
>CAIOIZ010000045.1 GCA_903858475.1 uncultured Bacteroidota bacterium | reverse complement strand
TCGTATAATATTTTTTGTAAGAGAAAAAGGATTGTAAAGCCAAGGGTTTGATGGACATAAATACCAGGGTTTGTTTTCTATCAGCAACGTAGTAATCAAAATTTTTAACCCAAGTACAACGAATCCCTTTCATTTCCTGAATAAGTGAATTTATTTTTACTGAATTTAATCCATACTTGCTTAGTGTATCATTAAGTCTGCTTTCATTAACCGAAAACTCATAAACATAATCCAGCGAGTCTGTCAAAATCTGCAATTCTATTATACTGAAAGCGCGATTGGTGAATCCTATAGTAAATGGTTTTTCATGCGAAAGCGCTTTGTAACTTTCTTCAATATGATCCAACGTCTTCTCATTTTCAAAATAATACCTAGTAGATATATTTTTTGGGGAACAGGCCATTATGAAACAGCTTGCCAAAATGGATATACACCAACTTAGTTTATTCCGTTTCATTTTTATTTATTTGGGTACAGGTGGTAATGCCAAAAACAATTCTTTTTAAAAATTCTGGCGACAACTGAATCAAGGTTCTTCCTCCATAATCCCAGTATATAAGCGTGATGATATTGTCCATTTTACTGATACTTTCTGCCACTACAAAATGGGTGGGAATGCCCAATTTAATGCGAACATGATTTTTCTTATGTACCATCCGGTTGTTGATATAAAGCACTACTGGGCCTTTGGTTAAATGTTCCGAGAGGTATTCATATAAATCAGCAATGGCTGGTCTCAGCAAATCAGCTCCACGGCATTTGATATTATACCGCAACATTGCTCTAACCATTCGATTGAATTTGGCATAATTAACAGAAGCCCAAAAACTGTCTTCATCACCTGGGTCATAATGGTGATTAAAAAGATTTAGATAACCTTTGAAATGATCAGCTAAACAAAGAAACCAAAGTTGTTCGGCCGGGTGAATATCCAATATGCCTTTATATTTTAATAAGCCTGCCTGTTTTCTAATGCTGGCGGAAGGACGAAAGTATACTTTTCCAACTTTTGTATGACCCTCTTTATACAATTGAATCAGGGCATGAGCATAACCCAACGGATCATCAATTAAAAAAAGGTAAGTAAGTGCGCCATACCCACAAAAGTTGGTGCCATTGCCAGGGTAAATGGTTTTGGGGTCGAGTACATTTCTCTTTATGTTTTCAAAATATTGGGCAGGTTTGATATTCGGCCATAGCTCATTTTTTTCTAATGACCCAATGCTATCGAGATAGCGAATCGCATTTTTTTGTGCAGCACTAATTTCAAAGTTATGATCGTGTTTAGGGAGGCTATGTGCATATGCTAAACTTGGACCGAAACCCATCAATAACAAATAAAACCATACTGTAATATGAATTGTTTTTTTAAGCAACAGGATTGTTTTCGAAGCAAATGTAACCAATATGTTTATTGACTTGAATTGCATATGATTCAAAACAATGAAATCTTGTTTTTACTGTTTAAGTAAGAGGTTGCGCGTTTGGAACCAATCCAATGAATCATTGTCGAAACTGCCATTGTAATTTATGCAGATTTCCTCATTGGCCTCTATATTTCGTACAGCAGTAATGGTAATTAATTTCGTACTTGGATCAACTGAGTGTGTTGCATTGGAGGGAGATTGATGATTGTACATAGAGCTAAATCCAGACGCTAATCCCAACATCTTCTTTTCTCGGTCAAAAAAAAAGCAATAATTAACCATTACGCTTTGGGTGAGTCGATCGTAATCCTCGCCAGGCATTACAAGTAAAGGGCTTTGCTCAATAATCTCTCCTTCTACAATGGGCGTTCGGCTAAATACGCCTCTTCCTTTACCGGACACTTTTTTTATGTATAATATACTCATAAGACATTGTTAAAAGTAATCGGCGCTAGATTGTCTGGCTTGCCATGATAATTTAAGGTAATCTCTTCTCCAGCAGCAATAAATTGATATGCTTTAATTTGAATAGTCAGTTTTTTTTTATTTATAAGATAAACGGCATTGGCAGGAGCGGCATGGTTGTACCAACTAGAAAATCCAAGTCCAATGGCAATTGGATAATTTTTATCTGTTAATAAAAAATAATAATCATGCATATCAGTATATTTCAGCATTTCATAATCCTGTTGATTGCCCAGAATAATCGGCGCCGTTTCAATGATTGCCCCTTTTTGGTAATCAATAGCACTAAAAACGCCTAACCCATGAATAGGGCTTTCTCTAACTATTAGCTGATCAGCTCGTGTAATGATTGTTTCTTTTTTTAAAAATGGTAAAAACATACTGTACCTGTTCTTTGATATTCCTTTATTTTTTTATATCTTTCTACTATTAAAATGTAAAATATGAAAAAAATCCTTGCTGCTTTAGGCTCCTTATTGATTTTCGCCGGTTTAAAAGCTCAAACAACCACTGCCACAAAAGAGGTTAAACCTGTAGCAAAAAATGAGCAAACTGTAGTGCCTATTAATCAAGCTGCACTAGGAAATGGAGGAAAAGTTGTGAAGCTAACTGAAAAAGCGCTTCAGGTAAAAATATATAAACCTCAAAACGGAATTAAGGATCCCAATAAACCAAATGATTCCAATGCCATTAAAGATGCCAATATAAAAGCGCTTAAAACAACGGGTACCATTAAGTCTGTCGGAACAAATCCTATAATCAAATATTAATCTCGCTTTAAATTTTATATCAAACTTGGCTGCAAACTGCAGCCATTTTTATTGTACTACATCAACTTCAATCAATAGCAGTAAAATAATTTAAATTAATTTTCGTATTCCTTAATAGTCCTGACTAATTGGGTGAATCATTAATTCATCAATTACAACATGAGCTGGCTGAGCGGCTATATATACAATGGCATTTGCCATGTCTTCGTTTTTTAACCAATCATGGTGACTACTGTCTCCCTGGGGCTCGGCATGAAAATAGGAATCCACTAGTCCGCTGTAAACAACACTAACTTTTACTTTGAAAGGCCTTAGTTCTTTCCGAATAGCCATACTAAAGGCATCTTGTGCATATTTACTGGCACAATAAAGTGCACCGCCTGCAAATACTCTTTTAGCAACATCGCTCGCTATATTGATAATATGACCAGCAGATTGTTTTTTCAGGATGGGTATAACAGCCTTACTCATTAGGAAGCTACCTTTTGTATTGCTGTCAAATACCTGATTCCATTCTTCTAAACTGATATCTTCCGCAGGTTTAAAAATGCCCATACCTGCATTGTTTATTAATATATCAATACATCCAAATTGTCGAATAACCTCATCGATGCTTTCTTGCACGAAAGTTTCATTGGAAATGTCTCCTGTAAAAATTAAGACCTGATTGCCGTTGCTTTTGATTTCTTGTTGCAAGGACAACAATTCAGATTCTGTTCTGGCTATAAGTGCAAGCCGCGTACCTTGTACCTGCATGGCCAATGCAATGGCCCTGCCGATTCCTCTAGATGCACCTGT
Organism: uncultured Bacteroidota bacterium; assembly: GCA_903858475.1. Lineage (GTDB taxonomy): Bacteria > Bacteroidota > Bacteroidia > Chitinophagales > Chitinophagaceae > Ferruginibacter. Next base: position 34,005 of record CAIOIZ010000045.1, on the reverse strand, counting down.
AATGACGACCGTTTTATTATTAAGGCTATCCATCGCTAACTATTGCTTTCCATCAATAATGATGGGCGTATTGCTTTTGCCCATTACAATTACTTTGGCATTTGCGCTAAGTGCCAATTCTTTCATGGCTTTGATTTGTTCATATTGTAGCTGTTGATCAGTTAAGCCTGTATTAATAATCTTTTGATAATCGGCAATACCTTGTGCTTCCACTCTTTTCCGTTCTGCTTCTTGTTTTTCTTTTTGTAATACGAACTCCATTTTTTTAGCATCCTGTTCTGCATTGATTTTAGATTCAATGGAGGCTTTAACAGAATTGGGGAGTGTGATATTGCGTACCAGTAATTGTTCTAGCAATAATCCACGTTTTTTGAAATCGTCTTCAATAGATTTGTAAATGCGTTGTTGAAATTCATCTCTTTTGGTACTGAATAATTCAACGGCCTGATAGTAAACAGCATTGTCTCTAATTTTGGTACGAGTAATGGGGCGTACAATTTTATCTCTGTAATCATCTCCTGTTTCCCGAAGAAGACGGGGTGCATCCACTGCCACAACACGATACAAAACAGTTAAGTCGATGGTTACTTCCAAGCCATCACTGGCCAATACCCTAATGGCATCATCGCCCGTTTTGTTTCCTTCATCATGTACTCCACTCATCGTGTAGTTTTGCGTTTTTACATCTACCCGTTTAATATCTAAAAGCGGGTTAATAAAATGAAGACCACTGGTTAGCACCTCAGGCTGTACACTTCCAAATAAAACTTTCACCCCTACTTCACCAGCATCAATTTGTTTTACACAGGCACTTGCGACACCAAGTACAATTAATACTACAGCAGCCAAACGTCCAACAGCTGCATATTTTGCCAACGGAGGATTGTTTTTTATTAATACAGTAATCATGATTAATAAAAGAAAACCTAGAATGATTAAAAACATGGTAATTTATTTTAGTGCAAGTTCATCAAAAGATTTGAATCCTCATAGGTTAATTCTTGCCCATCATTTAACACTTTAGCTTTATTCATCGTTGAGAAGGCCAAGAATGGGTGCTAGGTCATACATTCTTTCATCAAAGGCTTGCAAAGGGATATCCTTTAAAACGGTATTTAATTTTCTCAAATCATATTTTTCCTTGAATTGGAGGTAGGAATTCTGAATCATATTTCGCAATTCCGTTAAATCAATGACGTCTTCAAAGTCAATCACATAGGAGTGTTCTGCAATATAATCCAATACCGCTTTTTTTTCGAATGAAAATTCACAATTAAATCGTACCCCCAATCCTTTTTTAATTTCATTTCTTTTCTTCATCACATCAAAGGAAACCGATCCAGTGAGTCCTTCCTCTGTTAATGGCTGTGCTGGTTCTTGGTAATCCCATTGTATGACGGTCATTACTGTTTGTTCAATCATGGTCTAATTTGAAGTTTTTGATAACTATAGTTAAGCGATTCCTTTTTTAAATGAACGATGAAAAGATCATTAATGAAGGAAAAGGTTAAAATTAATGTTTTTTGCAACATTCAATTATTTGAATTTTTAGCATCTCCATTGGCTATCTTTTATTGGGTTTGCCCAATCTTCAATAAAAAAGTAATTACTGATAAACATGATGAGAATCATGCCATGTAATTTGCGTTGTTTTGATATTATTGCAGAGAAACCCTAGTTCATGCAGGATTTAAAGACCAATATTATGCGAGGAAAACCATTGTCTGTAGCCAATAAGCGTTGGTGGCTTCTATTACAAGTTTTACTTTGGCTGATTGGTTTGTTTATTTTCTGTTGTCTAATATGGGTTCCCACTCTCGGTATTTTGCTATTTTGGAATATATTGATTCCTGTGGCGCCTGCATTATTGGTAGTTGCTTTGGGGCTATGGAGAAATATTTGCCCATTGGCTACCACCAGTTTACTTCCCCGTAAATTCAATTTCTCTAGCAATAAAATAATGCCTGTGCGCTGGCAAGGTAGGTTGCAAGTTTTATCTGTGATTGCTCTATATGCATTGGTTCCATTGCGTCATGCATTGTTCAATACCAATGGTCTTGCGACGGCAATCTTACTATTTTGTTGTGCACTGATTGCTTTTGGAATGGGCTTGTTTTTTGATTGGAAAAGTGGATGGTGCGCTAGTTTATGTCCCGTTCATCCGGTTGAAAAATTGTATGGTAGTAATACGATAGCTTCCATGCCCAATGCACATTGCAGCGAATGCGTGAACTGCTCCTTGCCTTGTCCGGACTCAACCCCACAAATGCACCCGCTGATTACTCGGAAAACATTCTATCATCAAATCAGTGGTTTGTTAACCATTGGCGGATTGCCAGGGTTTATCTGGGGATGGTTTCATGTGCCTGATCATCATTCTTGGGATGGATTAATGGCTGTTTGGAATATTTATAAATATCCGCTAATTGGTTTATTAATCAGCTTAAGCTTATATCTAGCACTTCAACAATTATTGAAAGGGCCAGCAGTAAAAAAACTAATTGGTTTTTATGCAGCGGCAGCCGTTTCCTGCTATTATTGGTATCGTATTCCTGCATTATTGGGCTATGGCATTTTTGCAGAGGATGGATTATTGATTGATCTAACTGGATATGTTTCTGAAACGATGGTAACTGTAATCTGCGTACTGATAACTTGTTTTTTCTTCTGGTGGTTATTAATTCGAAAACAAAGAGAGGGGTCTTGGGTTAAACGGCCCGAGTATAAGGAAAAATAAATCGTACGCTAAGTAAGCGGGTAAGAAATTTGCATTACCCTTCCATTTCGTCGAGCATATCAATATACAGTGCTTCTACTTTTTTTCTTGCCCAATCGGTTTTGCGTAAAAATTTAAGACTGGAATTAATACTTGGGTTACTGTTAAAGCAATTAATCCGAACGATATTTCCTAAAGTTTCCCAACCATAGTGCAATACCAATGCCTCTAGTATAAAGGCAAGCGTTTTACCGTGTAGGGGATCTTTAGATGGTACCATACTGCAATTTATAAAATCATATTGACTAATGCAGACTATTGAACGGTTTTGGTCAATGATCCAGTGCAGTTCATATTATCATTATATTAATATAAATTTGAGTTAGACAGATAATTGCTTTTTAACTCAAATGAATTTTTATGAATTTGGCATTTTCAAACGACAAGAATGAACAGTATGTTATTTCTTATTTAACTATCCGAAAAGCAGTTGGAATACTGGGTATGGCATTGCCATTTGCATTAATAGTAGGGCACCTGTTTTTTCAAAAGCCCTGCGCATTTCCAGCATCCATCAGTCATTTTTATTATACGGATATGGGCAATCTATTTGTAGGTACATTATGTGCTGTATCACTTTTTCTCTTTACCTATAATGGGTACGATCGCATGGATAAGATGGCCTCAAAACTAGCTGGAAGCTTTGCTCTATTGGTGGCCGTTTTCCCTACTAATTATGGCGCAAATAACAATGGGGACTGTTCCAGAATAGTAGATGGTGAGAATATTTTTTCAAATACCACCCATTATTTAGCAGCTACCTTATTGTTTTCCACTTTTGCTTTTTTTTCATTGGTATTGTTTACCAAAACCAATCATACAGCTCCGCTTTGTGGTCCTAAAAAAAGCCGTAATACTATTTATAAAGTCTGCGGATGGGTTATTATTTTTTGTATCCTGTCTATTGCATTGTTTTCTCTTATCCCTTCCTTAGAGGAGCAATTCAGTCAATACAAGCCCACTTTTGTTTTTGAAACCCTGGCTTTGTTGGCCTTCGGATTTTCTTGGCTGATCAAGGGGGAAACTTTCTTCAAAGATGATAAGCTACTAATTAACCAACAGCATCCTTAATAAATGCTGGTAAAAAAAATGCATCCATTCTTAAATAATGGATGCATGAAATAATGTTTTGCTATTTTTTAGGCCCTTAATTCTACTTTAAAGGCAAGACTTAGATAGGAATAATATTTTTCTGAAGGATCAATGGTATTGGCACTCCATTCCTGGCCACCTAGCAAAGGAGGTTGTTCGTGGCTACCAGCTGCTTCCCCAAGACCAAGATACATATCGCGGCTTTCTAGTCTAAAGCCATAATGAGCACCTTTAGTTAGGTGTAATCCAGTTTGCGGAAAGCTAATCCATCTGTCTGAGTCAGATTTATCTAATTCTAGGGCCGTGCTTTGCATAGCGGGTCCCCATTTTTTTGTTTCTGGGTCAAATGGGTGAATCGTCATCACTGCATGACCTGGTTGTACTACCAAGGTTGAAAAAACTTCAATGGCGTCTAAATCGCCTTCTGTAGGACAGGTGAAAGTTTGTCCTGCAAATATTTCATCATTACTGTTTTGACGGTGACCCATCCAAGCTGTGGTGTTATTGTTTACTTGTTGAACAACTACTTGAAGTGGTGATTTTGAGGGGGCTGTTTTCATTTGGATATGGAGTTTAAATGTTTGTTATGCAAATTGCATACAATTGGTTTCTTTAGTAGAAACAACTATTTGAAGATATTATTGTGCTTGGTTATATGCTTAATTGTTAATATTTATTAACTTAAAATAAGCTGGCCTCGAAGTTTCATTTCAAATAAATCTTATATCATTTTGAGAAATACCGCTTTGTAATTAATAAATTAAAATAATATGATATTTTTTATATAATACCACTTATTTGTGTGCTATAACTATTTATGAATTTGTAGTATTTCCACTAGGTATCATTAATGATTTATACAGTTCTTCTTTGCACTTTATTCTACTGATACTCAGCCATGATTTTTAAAGTATTTTCTTAATAAAATAAATAGGAGCTGCTTAGGTAAAAAAAATGGGCCCCCGTCCAGTGTCCAAACTATACGGGGAACCCTTGTGATAAAAAATTTATAAATACTTAAATTACTTGTTATTATAAGAGTTGAAAGCGTATGAATCTTGCTTTTTCAGGAGCGCCGTTACTATAAGTGCTTGCCATAGAGCTAAGCAACATATCTGTTTTATTGATCTCTAATATTTTCCAATCTGCATTTAGGAAATTAATGCCATCTATTGGTGCAACAAAGAAATCAAATTGAAAATTGATGATATCGGGATTGCTGTATTGCCAACGTCCATAATACATACTGCCATTGTTAGTAGCAATGATGGAATGATCGGAACGGAATTCAAATACATATGATTTTAAATTGGCGGATTCATCCACTCCATCGTTGATATAAGAACTTACTACTGCTTTGACTGAAGTAGGCTTGTATTCGCCTGTATTATTGCCAATGCCAGTGGGGGCGGCAGTATTCAGAATCATTTGATCAAGTGCGGGATCTTGGGAAGTACTGATGGGAGCTTCTTTTTTACAGGCGACAAAAAAAAGGGAAATGGCCAGTGCAGGGATTAATGTTAGCTTTTTCATATGGTTATTTTAAAAGGGTTTATTAAATTCTATGGACATATTAATAACGTAAATAAGTACTCGTTTATTGACTTGAAATTTATGATTATTATCATATTTAAAATTGCTAATACCATTCCTTCGCATCTTGGCCTGTATACCTGTTATTTTACTCCGGAAATATGCTTAAAACTGATAAGAATCACTTTTTTTTCAAATCTTGCTCACCCCTTTGCAGGGCTATAATTAATTCTTTTGCATTCTAGCTCATGCTTTAGTGAGCCAATACTTATTATCAATTAAAATTTACATTGAAATGAAAAAATATTTGGAACATCGATTACTAGCCATGCTTTTTTTTATCATAGTTTCTTTTAGCCTACAGGCTCAACATGCCGCTAGTTTTGATGTGGCCGCCATTCGTAATATGCGCAGTGATATGAATGGGCTGAACCTTAGCGGCTTTTATCATTTTAGTGAACGTTTTGTGGGGGGTGTTGAAATGAATCGCTTCTTTACAGTTAAAAAAATAGTAGGAACAGAGGAAACTGAAAAGTCGGCTTGGGATTTTGACTTTAATTTTCATTATCTAATGCCGTTGAGCAAAAATTGGAAATTTTACCCGCTTACAGGATTTAGTCATACTTCTGAAAAGGAAATAGTGCGGGGAGAAAACTTTGTTCAAGACATCAAGGCAAAATTCTGGTCCTTCAATACAGGCGCTGGTATCTTAACTCAGTGGGGCAAATGGTCTCCACATATTGAATACAATTGTACCTGGGGGCAACTGAATCAGCAATTTTTATTGGCTGGCTTTAGTTATGAAATAAGTTGGGGTAGGTCTGAAAAGGGAAAGGAGTGAGGTAGAGGTAGAGGTAGAGGTAGAGGTTGAGGTAGAGGTTGAGGTAGAGGTTAAGGTTTAGATTAAGGCAGATGCAAATCATTTACTACCGTAACTAATGTTACAATCATTGGTTTTTATATTTTTTTTCTTTGTGTTCTAATACGAACACAAAATCTATTACAATGAAATACATTATCATCGGTGCAGTAGCAGGAGGAGCCAGTACAGCTGCTCGTCTCAGAAGATTGGATGAAAAAGCTGAAATCGTAATTTTTGAAAAAGGGGAATATATCTCCTACGCCAATTGTGGGCTTCCTTATTATATTGGAGAAGTAATCAAAGACCGTAATAAATTATTTGTACAAACAGCCAGTTCCTTTCGGCAAAGATTCAATATAGATGTTCGCATTTCAACGGAAGTAGTAGGGGTGGATGCCAGTGCAAAAACAATCACTGCTATTAATCTCTTAACTGGAGAAAAATATGAGGAGTCTTACGATAAATTAGTGCTTTCGCCTGGGGCAGAACCCATTCGCCCACCTTTACCTGGCATTCAATTGCCTGGCATATTTACACTTCGGAACGTTACGGATACAGATACCATCAAAAAGTATGTAACCGAACATCAATTTGGCAGGGCAATTATTATCGGGGCAGGGTTTATTGGCCTTGAAATGGCAGAAAATCTGCACGCACTTGGTATGCAGGTGAGCATTGTTGAAATGGGCAACCAAATTTTAGCACCATTGGATTTTCCTGTAGCGGCATTGGTACAACAACATATTCGTTCAAAAGGGGTTGATTTGCGTTTAGGTACAACAGTCAGCGGATTCGAAAAAACAGCTGATGGAATCAATGTACAATTTAAAGATGGAGAACAATTGTCAGCTGACATTGTATTGTTATCAATTGGCGTAAGGCCAGATACCAGGCTCGCGGTAATGGCAGGTTTAGAATTAGGTACTTCCAAAGGTATTTTTGTAAATGAATACCTGCAAACATCAAATCCTTCCATTTATGCAGTAGGTGACGCCATTGAATTTACCAATCCGATAACAAAACAATCGATGCCAACTTATCTGGCAGGACCAGCCAATAAGCAAGGAAGAATTTGTGCCAACAATATTGTCTTAGGAAATAAATATGTATACAAAGGAGCTATCAATACTGCAATTGTTAAGGTATTTGATATGACAGTTGCAACTGCAGGTACAGCATCGAAGCATTTGACTAGCGCAAATATTGCTCATATTGTTTCCACCAATCACAGTGGTTCACATGCGGGCTATTATCCTGGCGCTAAGCAGATGGCCATACAAATTGCCTTTTCGCCGGTGGATGGAAAATTGTTAAGCGCACAAATTGCCGGTTATGAAGGGGTAGATAAGCGAATTGATATAATGTCTTCTATAATACAAAGAGGCAGCGATATTTTTGAGTTAACAGAATTTGAACATGCCTATGCACCTCCTTATTCATCGGCCAAAGATCCTGTGAATATGGCTGGATTTGTGGCTGAAAATATAATGACCAATCGATTAAAAGTATTTTATTGGAATGAAATGGCCGATTTGTCTACAGACAGTTTATTACTTGATGTGCGAACCGTTAAAGAATTTGAAGCAGGGTATATTGGACAAGCCATTAATATTCCTGTTGATGAAATTCGTGAAAGATTGCAGGAATTGCCCAAGGATAAGAAAATTTATATTTATTGTGAGGCAGGCCTTAGGGGATACCTTGCTCATCGCATCCTACGTCAGGAAGGATTTGAAGAAGTGTATAATCTTTCTGGGGGATATGTCAGTTGGAATGCTGCACAAACGGAATCAGCACTAGCTTCTAAATCAGCGTTAGCAGGGGTTGGGTAATCTAATTTTCAAATCTACTTATTAGACCCAGGTAAAGCCATCTTTTCTGATTGGCAATATGCGCGGACGGTAACCTGCTGCAGCCAAGGCATTGCAAAGTGCTGGTGATACAGTGGGTAAACCTACTTCACCAACTCCACCTGGTTCTTCTTTGCTTTCAACTATATATACTTCCACAGGAGGCATTTCTTTAAAGCGCAGTATCTCGTAGCCATAAAAGCCTTCCTGTTCAACACGACTATCCATTACCGTTATTTCGCCCATCAGTGTTTGTGAAAGTCCAAATGCCAGTGCTCCTTGCATTTGGTTGAGCAATCCATCTGGGTTAATTACTTGTCCGCAATCAATGGTTGCCACTACTCTTGTGATCCTGAATTTTTTGGGTGCCAATAATTCAATTTCAATAGCATGTGCGGCATACGCTTTTGCAAAAACAAAACTATGGGTAGCCAATCCAATGAAGTGTTGAGGACTACGGGTAGCTCCCCATCCGATTTTGTCTGCAGCCAATTTTAATACTCCAGCAATTCTACTCGGAGATTGAAGGATAGCGCCGGGGTCATCGCCCGTTTTAAAATCAGGTCTATTTTCGAGTAGGGATAACCGGTATGCAAGTGGGTCTTTTTTAGTGCTTATCGCAATTTCATCAATAAAGCATTCCACTGGAAAAGTATTGGCACAAATATCTACAGCCCTCAGCCAGCCTCTATTGATATTGAATGCAAGGCCGGTGTAGCCAGTTTTTATATTGGGAAAATCGTAGCAGAAGCTTTTATCAAGTCCACTCATCTCTGGGGCATTTTTTGTATTGGGCCCTTCGGTCATAGTCGCCACTGGAGTGCCTAGTACATGGTGCTGCCAGGCTTGTACATTTCCTTGTTCATCTATACTAGCTTTTAAAAAATGGTAATTAGCAGGTCGGTAGGGAGAAAACTTAGTATCATCGGCTCTTTCCCATACCAATTGAACTGGCTTGTCTATTTGCTTAGCAATTTTAACTGCTTCTATTGCAAAGTCAAAATGTAGTCTCCTGCCAAAAGCTCCACCCATGAGGGTAAGATTCATTTTGATATTTTCTTTTTTAAAGCCAAAATCGGCTGCAATTGTATTGACAGCCCAGTCTGGTAATTGTAATCCTCCCCAGAGTTCACATTGGTCTCCATTAATCGCTGCAATAAAATTCATGGGTTCGATAGTAGCATGTGCCAAAAAAGGGGCTGCATAGCTGGCGGTAATTTCCTTTTTCCCTTTAATCGATTCCACCTTGCCCTTGCTATAGGTTTCGTATTGTGGTGCTAAGGCCGCTTTTTCTTTGAATTGAGCAAATAATGTTTCTGTATTTTCATTATTGTGCAGCCCTTCCTCCCAAACAATTTTTAATAATTTTCTTGCCTTAATGGCAGTCCAAGTATTGATAGCTATAACAGCAACGCCTGCACGAACATGCATAGGCGCTCCTGTGCCTTCATATTTGACTACTTTTAAAACCCCAGGAATTTTCATTGCAGCACGATCATCTACACTGATGAGTTTGCCACCTAGCACAGGACATCTTTCTGCAACGGCATAAACCATTCCTTCTACTTTAGTATCTATACCATATTTTGTTTTGCCTGTAAGGATATCTTTAAGGTTGGCTCTTTTCTCCGACTTGCCAATGATTTTGAAATCTTTGGGATTCTTTAATGCTACTTCTTTTGGAACGGGTAGTTGAGCCGCTTGACAAACCAGGGCTCCATATTTTATTCGCTGCATGGTGATGGTATTCACCACTTCGCCATTGTCTGCCGCACAAGCTGATTCTTTAATTTTCCATATAGCAGCAGCTGCGCTGATGAGCATTGTTTTGGCAATTGCACCTGCTTGACGCAGCGTACTATAAAGTGTCATTACACTTTGACTGCCACCCGTATCATGCGCTCCTTCTGTTAATGTACCATAAGGCGCAATCGCAACAGTTACATTTTTAAAATCAACTTCTAATTCTTCTGCAACAATCATTGGTAATGCGGTGTCAACACCTTGCCCCGATTCTTGCTTTGCAACAAAAATGGTAACCTTTCCTTTTTTGTCTATTTTCAGATAGGCATTCGGTTGAAAAAACTCGCAATCAAAAGGAGCACCTGCCAATGCAGGAAGACCAGGTAATAAAAAGCCTATGGCCAATCCTCCCGATGCAAAGGAACCCAATTTGATGAATTGTCTGCGATCAATTATTGCTTTCTTCATATTGACTGTGCTGGTTTATTGATTGATTTCATCAATGGCATAGTGAATGGCTTCTTGAATGCGGTGATAAGTTCCACAGCGGCATAAGTTTTCATTCATTGCTTCTTTAATTTCCTCTTCGCTTGGTTTTTTGTTTTTTTCAAGCAATGCAGCCGCCGCCATCATTTGTCCTGGTTGACAATACCCACATTGCGGAACGCTCGCTTTTTGCCAGGCCTTTTGTACTGGATGCGATCCATCTTCAGATAATCCCTCGATAGTAGTAATTTTTTTGCCTACACATTTTGAAATAGGTCGCTGGCAGGCAAAGGCTGCTTCGCCGTCGAGCATTACAGTACAGGCGCCACAACTGGCTACACCGCACCCGTATTTGGTGCCAGTAAGATTTAGCAGATCTCGAAGTACCCATAATAGTGGCATGTCGGCATCGGCTTCTACTGTGTAATTCTTTTTATTGACTTCAATGGCAAATTGGGGCATACTGAATAAGATTAGATTTGTCAATAGAAAGATACTACAAATTATGCTAATATAAAATGGAGTAGTGGTCGATATTTTTAATTTTTATTGTAGCTTGAATTATCTTACTTGTTTAAATAATGAATATGCATCAACCTGCTCATTTTATTCAGCAATATCAATTGGTTCCACATCCCGAGGGAGGCTGGTATAAGGAAAACTATAAGAGTAAAGACTTGATTCCTATGGAAGGATTGCCTGCTAGTTTTTCAGGGCCACGCGTATTTTCAACGGCCATTTATTTTTTATTAGAAAAGGGAAATTTTTCTGCCTTTCATACTATCAAAAGTGATGAATGTTGGCATTTTTATGCAGGAGGAGCCCTGGATATTTTTATCCTTTCAGAAGGAAAGGAATTAAAGCATATTCAATTGGGTAATGATGTTGCCAAAGGTCAATTGTTTCAATATTGTGTACCGGCAAATACTTGGTTTGCGAGCAGACCAGCAGTAGGCACTGAGTTTTCATTTGTTGGCTGTACAGTAGCACCTGGATTTGATTTTGATGATTTTCAATTAGCAGATAAAAGTCAATTGACAAATCTTTTTCCATCGCAGGCTTCCTTGATTGCTGAATTATGTAGGTAAATAGGAGGGACCCAATCAATCCGGACTGAATGAATGGAGTATTGTATTATCTTACAGCATGCTTCGTTTGCTTTTGAAATTGTATTGGAAATTAGGAGGTTGGAAAATCGTTGGGAATTTTCCCTATGAGTACAAAAAAATGGTATTGGCTGTTGGTCCTCATACCAGTTGGAAAGATATCTTGATAGGTTTCGCTGCCAGAAATGCATTGAAAATTCACCATGCAAAATTTATTGGTAAAAAAGAACTGTTTGACGGTCCCTTTGGTTGGCTATTCCGTTGGCTGGGTGGTACGCCCGTTGACCGATCCAGTAAGCATGGAATGGTGAGTCAGGTAGCAGCCCTTTTTGATGCCAATGATCGCTTTATATTGGGGATAGCCCCTGAAGGAACGAGAAAAAAAGTTGATAAATTAAAATCTGGGTTTTACTATATCGCAAAAACTGCTAAAGTGCCCATTGTGCCTATTGGACTTGATTTTGAAAATAAATTATTACGTATTGGAACCCCTTGCTGGCCTAGCAATGACGAAGAAGCAGACATGCAATCAATCCTTGCCTTTTTTACTGATATCAAAGGACAAGTGCCTTCCTTGGACTTGCGCCATCTGAAATAATCTTACCAAGCTTTGTGATAATATATTGCCAATAATGATAGGAATCATTTTTGGGTAATAAAGCTCGGCTTAACTTTGACTTCTGAATGAAAGGCAATGCAGTGAATACTTAACTGTTTGTTTTCATTCTAACGATTATTTAAAAAATTTTGCCATGAAATTTGGATTGCTTTCGCTTTTCGCCCTTTTCTTTTTATTGCAGTGCAATACAAAAACAGCAGACAAGGAAGCTGCTGTTAAAGAAGCTGATTTTGTTATTAAGTCAGATTCGCCTACTATTAAAACAGATGAACATTATTTGTGGGAGCCTGACCCCAATGCAAAGAAAGGAGTAACAATGATTCGGACTCGGCCAATTTCAAAAGATTCACTAACGGTAAGCAGTATACTAAATTTACTAAATTTAACTTACCCAGCTATAAAAGTGGATTCCCTGGGCCAGTCACAGGATACGGTATTTATAGCCATTCGAAAGAGCCGTTATCTCACCCAAGAAATGGGGTCCTACGGAGCAAGTTCGTATTTAGCAGAGTTGACTTATAATCTAACAGAAATCAGCGGTATCAATTTTGTTAACATTCGTTTTAAAGCAGGTGAGCATGCTTCGCCCGGCACTTATGGTAGAACCGACTTTGTTTCATTAAGAAATTAAGGCACTCATTCCCTCTACTTTTTAATGCATGATTTAATTTAAATATTATGAAGTATACAGTTAAAGCCAATGATTTTGAGTTTGCTTACACCGATGAATCTATTCAGCAGGTAGATATAGAAAAAATATCCCTTGCTCATTACCATGTATTAGCCAATCATCGTTCTGTAAAAGCTGCTGTTACGGCGGCTGATTTAAAGAATAAAAAAATCATCGTTGAATTGGAAGGCAGTTCCTATGAAGTAATTATTAAAGACGAGTTAGATGCGATTTTAGATACGATGGGCTTTGGCTTGAGCACAGAAAGACAAATCAAGGAAATTAAAGCGCCCATGCCAGGATTGGTATTAGAGATTGTAGTAAAGCAGGGAGATGCTGTAGAAGCTGGCCATAAACTTTTGGTATTGGAAGCCATGAAAATGGAGAATAGCATCATGCTTCCTGCCAATGCAATTATAAAACGAATTGCTGTTGTAGCTGGTCAAGCAGTTGAAAAAGGACAATTGTTAATTGAATTGGAATAACCATTTATTCCACAAAAAATAAAAATGATTGTATGCAAAAAATATTAGTGGCCAATCGAGGCGAAATAGCCCTGCGTATTATGCGCACTATTCGGGCAATGGGTATTCAATCGGTAGCAGTTTTTTCTGAAGCAGACAGAAAAAGTCCGCATGTAATGTTTGCCGATGAAGCAGTTTGTTTGGGGCCTGCTCCTTCTGCACAATCCTATTTGAATGGTGAAAAAATAATTGCGCTGGCAAAATCATTGAAGGTAGATGGCATTCATCCAGGCTATGGATTTTTGAGTGAGAACGCCGATTTTGCACAAGCTGTAAAAGAAGCAGGCATTGTATTTATTGGGCCAACTGCCGCTGCGATGCGGATCATGGGGTCTAAATTGGCTGCAAAGGAATGTGTGAAAAAATTCAATATCCCGATGGTGCCTGGAATCGATGAAGCTATTGAAGAGGTGCCGTTAGCCAAAAAAATTGCAGCTAAAGTGGGCTATCCCATACTAATAAAAGCCTCTGCAGGTGGTGGTGGCAAAGGAATGCGAATTGTAGAAAAAGAATCTGATTTGGAAGAACAAATGCAAAGGGCTGTTAGTGAAGCAAAATCCTCCTTTGGAGATGGATCCGTTTTTATAGAAAAATATGTGAGTTCGCCGCGTCATGTGGAGATACAGGTTTTAGCAGATCAACATGGAAATATCGTACACCTATTTGAAAGGGAATGTAGTATTCAACGAAGACACCAGAAAGTGGTAGAAGAATCTCCCTCTTCTGTACTTACACCAGCATTAAGAAAAAAAATGGGGGAAGCTGCTGTTATGGTAGCCAAATCTTGTAATTATACAAGTACTGGTACAGTAGAATTTTTGATGGATGCGGAATTGAATTTTTATTTCCTAGAAATGAATACTCGGTTGCAAGTAGAACATCCAGTTACTGAAATGATAACGGGTATTGATTTGGTGGCCGAGCAAATAAAAATTGCTCGAGGTGAAAAATTGAGTTTTGTACAAGATGACTTAAAAATTAATGGGCATGCATTGGAGTTGAGGGTATATGCAGAAGATCCCTTGAATAATTTTCTTCCTTCTATTGGTACACTTACAAAATATGTAAAACCTGTTGGAGAGGGGATTAGGGTAGATGATGGATATGAAGAAGGAATGGCCATTCCTATTTATTACGATCCCATGATCGCTAAACTAGCCACACATGGAAAAGATAGAAACGAAGCCATTCAAAAAATGAAGGAAGCCATTCGCTTATACCAAATTGAAGGAGTGGCTACTACCTTGACTTTTGGAACTTTTGTTTTTGAGCACGATGCATTTGTGTCTGGAAAATTTGATACGCATTTTGTAAAGAATTACTATACACCTGAAGCCTTGCTTGAAAAGCAAAGAGCCAACGCAGCCATCGCATCATTGGTAGCTTTGAAATATTGGAAAGAACAATTGGCCATCGCCCGACCTGTTGATCATAAAACAACCAGTTGGAAAAGAAGACTCGCATAATATTGATTGAAGTCAAGCGGCTTCTATTATTATTGAAAGAAAAATAGCATTACATGAAATCAAAGATTGAAATACTCAGAGAAAAATTAGCAGCAGGAAAGCAAGGTGGCGGTGAAGCAAGAAATAATACACAGCATAAGAAAGGGAAACTCACTGCAAGAGAGCGGATTTATTTGTTAATGGATGAAGGTAGTTTCGAAGAAATAGGGGCATTGATATTGCATCGTACCAAAGATTTTGGAATGGAAGATCAGCAATATTACGGAGATGGTGTCATCACAGGATATGGCACTGTCAATGGCAGGTTACTATATGTTTTTGCCCAGGACTTCACCGTATTTGGAGGTGCATTATCGGAGACGCATGCTGAAAAAATTTGTAAGATTATGGATTTGGCAATGAAGACAGGTGCTCCATTGGTGGGGCTCAATGATTCAGGCGGTGCAAGGATACAAGAAGGTGTTCGTTCGCTCGGAGGATATGCCGATATTTTTTATCGCAATGTACTGTCCTCGGGCGTTATTCCTCAAATTTCTGCTATTATGGGCCCCTGCGCAGGAGGCGCTGTATATTCTCCTGCTATTACCGATTTTACAATCATGGTAGAACATACCAGTTATATGTTTGTTACGGGGCCGAATGTTGTAAAAACGGTTACCAATGAAGAAGTTAGTTCTGAGGAATTAGGGGGTGCGTCTACCCATTCGGTGAAGTCGGGGGTAACTCATTTTACAGCAACCAACGACATGGATTGTATTGTACAGGTAAAAAAATTATTGAGTTATTTACCTCAGAATTGCGAAGACATTGTTTTGAAATTGCCCTATACATTAGTTGATGAATCAAGGCCCGATTTAGAAAAAATTATTCCCAGCAATACACATCAGCCATATGATATGCGTAGGGTAATTGAAGGCATTTGTGATGCAGATAGTTTTTTTGAGGTACATAAAAATTATGCAGAAAATATTGTGGTTGGGTTTGCGAGATTAGCCGGCAGGAGTATTGGTATTGTGGCCAATCAACCACTCTGCCTAGCTGGTGTATTAGATATAGATAGTTCTAAGAAAGGAGCCAGATTTACCCGCTTCTGTGATTGCTTTAATATACCATTATTGGTATTGGTAGATGTACCAGGTTTTTTGCCTGGTACCGATCAGGAATGGAATGGCATTATAACCAATGGTGCTAAATTATTATATGCATTGAGTGAGGCCACGGTGCCAAGGGTAACCGTTATTATAAGAAAAGCCTATGGCGGTGCCTACGATGTGATGAATTCAAAACATATTGGTGCCGATATGAATTTCGCTTGGCCTAGTGCTGAAATTGCCGTGATGGGAGCCAAAGGAGCAAGTGAAATTATTTTCAAAAAAGAAATTGCTGAAGCTGCAGATCCTGCAAAAAAATTACTGGAAAAAGAAGCAGCCTACGCCGAAAAATTTGCAACACCTTACCTGGCTGCTGAAAGAGGATTTATTGATGAAGTTATTGAGCCTATAGATACCCGCACTAAATTAATTAAAGCTTATGCCATGTTAGAGAATAAGGTTGCCAAGCGGCCTAGAAAGAAACATGGAAATATTCCACTTTGATAATTACTTCAGCTAAAGGCTGTTATCGAGCATAGATTTTATCTAAGCTATTCTGTAGAATTTTGTCTAATTTTATCAATTGAAATTAAAGTGAACAGTGCCGAACAAAAATTCGGTGAAATGAGATCGACCATAGTCATATTTTTTTTAGTCTTTACACTAAGCGCCCATTGCCAATTCAATTTTTATTTTGGCAATATACATGCGCATACCTCCTATTCTGATGGAAATAAAGACAGTGCTAGCTCAGGTTGTTTTTACCCGGGCCAGGATTTCTATTTTGCAAAAAGTAGTTATCATATGGATTACTTGGGCATTTCGGAGCACAATCATTACAATGCTACCAATAATCCAGGAATGCATGTGGCTGATTATAGCAAGGGACTTTATCAGGCCGACACTGCAAATGTAGATGGTAGTTTTGTTTGTATGTTTGGTTTTGAATGGGGCGTTATAAGTGGAGGCGGTCATGTGGTTACTTATGGTATGCCTTCCCTTATAGGATGGGAAACTGGAACTGGAGCTTGGGGTAGTACTAATAATTATGATATTTTTTGCGCTAAATCTGATTATATCAGTTTTTGGCCAATCATCAATTCTTATCCTACTGCCTTTTGTACATTGGCACATCCTCAATCTCTTGATTACAACGATTTGTTAGGAACACTTGCCTATTCAGCTATTGCGGATAATGCAATAGCAGGAGTGGCAATAAGAAGTGGTTCGGCAATATCCCTGACCACTGATTATTCTGATGTGGCACCTACATTGTATGAATCTTCTTATTTAAAGGCATTAGCAAGGGGTTACCATATGGGTCCTACTGCTGATCACGATAACCATTATACCACATTTGGCAGAACCAATCATACCCGTACCGTTGCGCTGGCAACTACATTAAAACGGGATAGTATCATGTCTGCGTATAAGGCTATGCGTTATTATGCCTCAGATGACTGGGATGCAGAAGTTAATTTTACGATTAACGGCTCCTGTATGGGCACCAGCATCAACACCAATCTAAACTCAACGGTTTCTGTAAATATTGTAGATGTCATGAATAATGTAGGTGCAGCAGACCCTATTAATAAAATTGAATTGTATTATGGTATACCCGGCTCAGGTTTCAATGCAACTATACTAAGTTCCAATACGGGTACTAATACCCTTACTTATGTTCACCCTACAGCCATTGGGGATGAGTTTTACTATTTTGTAAAAATTACAGAAACAGATGGAGATATTATCTGGACTTCCCCGATTTGGGTTACTAGAACATTGACCATTATCCCAATAGATTTGATTTCTTTTTCTGGAAAAGAAATCAAGGAGGGCATTGGATTAACATGGGCTACTGCTCAGGAATTAGCAGTGAATTACTTTGATGTTGAAAGATCTTTAGATGGTCAGCATTTCAGTTCTATTGGCAGGGTTGCTAGTGGCCATCAGAACTCGAGCATTAGAACCGATTATGAGATGATAGATAAACAACCTGCTGCCGGACTTAATTATTATCGGTTGAAGGAAGTGGATATTACTGGTCGAATTATTTATTCTAATATCATTGCCATCAATAAATACATTCCCCAATTATTGGTCAGTGTTTATCCCAATCCTGTTCATGGTTTGCTTTCAGTAAAATGCACTGCTCCATCCGATTTGTTGATTCTTGCAAAAATTTATAACAGTGATGGGCATGAAATAAAAACTTTCTCAGGCCAAATTATGGCAGGGCAGTCGATATTGAAAACCAGCGTAGCTGATTTGCCTGCAGGACTTTATTTTCTAAATCTATTTGATAACGGCAAACGGATTGGAGAAACCGTATTTATAAAAAAATAGTTACCACAGCATCTTCTTGCCCTATTTTATTTATCCTATAAATTGTCTATTCTTTTAACCCCAGGTATTTCATCAATGAGGCCCTCCCCATAGGCAGTGGCAGGTGTTTGATAGCCTGTTTTTAAATTACCAGCTAAGATTTTTTTTGCAATTAATAGGGCACTATGTGTTGTAAGTGTATATCCTTCGGGTGCGCTTATCCGTAAGTGAACAGTTTGCCCTTGTGCATCAGTTGCTTGTCCCCAAACCAGACCTATTGCTTTGGCTCTTTGTTCATCAGTTGGGCCAGCAGGGGCTTGGTTGATCTTCTTTTTAATGTAACTACGCATCCAGTTGGTACGTAGCAGCCAGTTAAACAATGGTTGTAGTTTCAGTAATATATAAATGGTTGGTCTAATTCCGGTATAGGTAGTGATATTGGGAATGCGGGTGCTAAACCAGGCAGTAGAAATATCTCCCCATGGGATACTCATGACAAATATTTTTTTGATTCCAAAATCAATCCATTTGCCTGTATGTCCTAAACTAGTACGAATGATTTTTCCACCTACTCTGGCAGCTCCACCTTCTCCTATTTTACCAGCCATAGTAGTAGCTGTGCCATGTGAAATGGATCCACCAAGTGTGGCAAAAGCCAATTCTAGTGATACGGCAGCTGGCATTTTGTTTTTTAAAGCCATCGCAATGCAATCGGTGGGCACTACATCAAATCCGGCTCCGGGCATTAAAAGAATACCTGCTTTTTTTGCGGCTTCATTATAGGTCTGTATCATTTCAAATACAGCGATATCGCCATTGATGTCGATATAATGGGTGCCTGTTTTCAAACAAGCTGCTATCATTTGTTGGGCAGTATATTGAAATGGACCCGCAGCATGAATAACAAGTTTTACTGTGCTTAATGCTTCTATTAAAGCATTGCTATCATCTAAATCAATAATGAGAAAAGGAAGATTCAGTTGTTTAGCAAGTGGTTCAATTGCGGCTTTATTCCTTCCCGCCAAAATTGGGTTAAGCTGGTATTCGTTTGCATATCTTGCTATTAATGTACCTGTATAGCCGTTGGCTCCGTAAAGCAGAAAGGAATTTGTTTGCATGAATTAAAAATACAAAAGAAATGGCAAGATTACATTTTATTCAGTATTTGTACTGCTGTAATTGATATTGGTAAGATTTGATTCTTCTAAGATTTGAAGTAGTTTCTTTATCATTTCGATGTGCAATAATAATTTTCCATTTTCTGTTTCAATATTCATGTACCGCCGATTTCTTTCACCAAAATAAACACTTAATGATCCATCTCTTCTTGCATTAACATTGTCTTGCCAAATAGAATTGTAGCAATTTTCTACCATTTTTAAATACAATATACTATCAGTGGTAAGCGTAATGTCATCAAAATCTTGCAAACTATCTACATAAACTGCTTTGGCATCAATACGTCGATCGCCTTTTGGCAGATAATTTTTTATAGAAAAATCGCCATTGGTATTATTGTGAAGCGAAACGATGCAGGTTGTTGAGTCAGGAATTAATTGCAGGATTCTCTTTCCAAAATTTTCAATTTCATCAATGGCCATTTTACTGATTCTTCCACTGGCCCTTAACGTTTGTTCAATTCCTTCTCTTGAGTAGATGCGATTGGCGTCAAAAGAATAGGTTTTATTTTTCAAGCGAAATTTGATATTTCTCTTCCCTTTGTTTGCTAGTTTGATGATGGTGCCGCCTGTATGAGCAAGAATGGCTTTGGCAGCCGCTACTGAAGTGGGTTCACTGTCATGTACATTAATATATACGATGTCTTTTTTCTTCCCAAACTGCAATATCTTAATCGGTATGCGGGCATCCCCCAGCGAATAAAAAATAGTTTGCTCGATGGGCTTCATGGCCAATCCATCATTTGCTGAGGACAACTTACGCGGTTGTGCCATGCAAATGTGAACTGCAAAGGATGCAATAAATAAGATAAGAGTTTTCAAAAACTGGTTTTGTTAAAAATAGCAAACTTTAATAAGATTTCCATACCCTCCGATGGGTAATGTTATGTTAAACATATTTACTATGTGGAAACAGGCGTAAGCAGCAGCCATTGGCCAGCTTGCTTTTTACAATCTAAGCTTTAAATTATACAGCAAATTATTGAATAACGGTATCTGTTACATGCATAGCCCCATTCGAAATTTTGGCATCACGGGCCAATACATTTATTTCACCAATGCTTATTTTTCCATTCTTTTCCTGAATTAATAACTCTTTTCCATTTAGGTTGGTAAGCTTGTCACCATGCTTTAAATCTGCAAATAATATTCTGCCGTGTACTATGTGATTGTTGAGTAGGGTGGCCAACTTTGTTCTGTTTTGTGGTTCCAGTAAATTATCCATTAGGCCTTTCTCTAATTTTTCAAAAGCCTGGTCAGTTGGAGAGAAAATTGTATAAGGGCCAGCACTGCTGAGTATTTGGTCAATATCAGAAGCATGAACCGCTTTTTTTAAGGCTTTTAGGGTTTTATCTACGTTTACCACCTGGGTAATATTTGACATAATAGTTTATTTGAATGCCCGCATCATTGCCAGCAATTCGGGTAAGGTAACCTTTATAGCCAAGCCATCTTGTTAATTCTTTGAATAGGCACTTTGATAGCAATACAATAGAGCTGAATAGGCCTTGTTGAATGGTTTCGGATTTTTCGGTAAGAAGGCATATTCAACCAAGCAAGGAGGAGTATAGTAGCATGTATAGCTTAAAGGATAAATTTGGGTATACCCCCAACTAACAGAAAGGGATATACTTCAAGTATATCCCTTTCTTATAATATGGAATCAATGAACCAGGCTAAGCTTACTTGGCTTTATCCAAGATCTTAATGTAATTAGCCCTTTCGTATGCAGTAGGATCTGAAATGTTTTGTTGGCTCATACTTCCCCTGAATGCCTCTAAGTTGTCGAAGCCCATCATATACATCCAGTCTTGTAATTCTTTATTCATGGTCTTCAAATACGGAATGCCATTTTTGTATAAGGAAGAGGCAGTCATTACTACGTCGGCACCAGCAAGAATATATTTAATAACTTCTACTGCGCTTTGAACACCTGTTGTAGCTGCTAGAGAAAGCTTTACTTTATTATATAATAATGCAATCCATAATAAAGGCAATCGGATTTCACTTGACTCGCTATAGTGTAAGTCGGTTTTCAAAACAAGTTCATTGATGTCGAAATCGGGTTGATAAAAACGGTTAAAGAAAACCAATCCGTCGGCGCCAGCATTTTTCATGCGCAACGACATATTGCCCATTGCACTGAAATAGGGGTTTAGTTTTACCGCTACAGGAATTTTTACAGTTTGTTTGATATTGGAAATGATATTCAAATATCGATGTTCTACTTCGGAGGTTGACATGGTGATATCGCCAGGAATGAAAAAGATGTTGATTTCA
Source organism: uncultured Bacteroidota bacterium (assembly GCA_903858475.1). Classification (GTDB taxonomy): domain Bacteria; phylum Bacteroidota; class Bacteroidia; order Chitinophagales; family Chitinophagaceae; genus Ferruginibacter. The sequence continues at coordinate 12,404 of CAIOIZ010000045.1, read as the reverse complement.
ATTGCATCTGCACCGGCTTGCTCCATCATTTTAGAATAATCGATCCAACCTTCATTGGTAATTCCATTTAAACTTCCAATGATGGGGATATTTACCCTTTCCTTTGCTTTACGGATATGCTCTAAATATTCATCTGTGCCCATGTTAAACTCATCCAGGTCAGGGAAATAATCCAAGGCTTCTGCAAAGGCATAGGAAGTTTCCGACATTACTGATTTGAATTTTGCTTCTTCATGTCTTATTTGTTCTTCAAACAATGAAAATAATACCACTGCCCCTGCACCATTGTCTTCCATTCTAACAATATTATCTGTTTGTTCAGATAAGGTACAGGCGGACACAATAATTGGGGAGTTTAAATCTAACCCCATGTATTTTGCGTGCATTTTCATTTTCTTAAATTTTATTTTTTAATAATCCGGCATCAGCATTGATGATGCGCCTGTTTTCTATTATTAATTAACCAATGGGTACAAAATCGCTTGCTTTTTTGGTAGCCAGTTCCTCATAATTCTTCCATTTTAGATTTACCAATTCTTGTGCATGTTGCATCAAGTTTTCAGCCACTTCAGGATTTGTCATGGTGAGTACTTTATACCTTAGCTCATTGTAAGCATAATCCCTCAGCGCCATCGTTGGTCTTGTTGAATCCAATACAAACGGATTTTGATTTTTCTTCCTCAATACTGGATTGTATCTTAATAATGGCCAATGTCCACTTGCAACTGCTTTGTTTTGTTGACTCAAGCCATCTTTTAAGTCATAGCCGTGTGCAATGCAATGGCTATAAGCCAGTATCAAGGATGGTCCATCATATGCTTCTGCTTCTCTCATTGCCAACAAAGTTTGTTGAGGGTTGGCACCAAATGCTACCCTTGCCACATATACATTTCCATAAGAGATGGCTTGCATCGCCAAATCTTTTTTGCCACCTGATTTACCGCCAGCAGCAAATTTAGCAGTGGCCGCTGTAGGGGTTGATTTAGACGACTGTCCACCAGTATTAGAATAAACCTCTGTATCCAGCACCATTATATTGATGTTTCTGCCACTTGCTAATGCATGATCGAGGCCTCCATAACCGATATCATAAGCCCATCCGTCACCACCGATGAGCCATACACTTCTACGAACCAATTGGTCTGCTACAGATAATAAATGTTGTGCAGGAGAAGAGCTCATGGTACGCAATTGTTCTTTTAATTTTTGTACTCTCAAATGCTGCAATGCCAATTCGGATTCTAATACTTGTTTGGCATTGAGAATTTCATCCACCTGTGCTTCTCCCAATTCATTTTTAAGTTCCAATAAATATTGTTTAGCAGAACCTAATTGTTTGTCGGCAGTGATACGCATGCCTAAACCAAATTCGGCATTGTCTTCAAACAAGGAGTTAGACCAAGCCGGGCCACGGCCATCTTTGTTGACAGCCCATGGAGTAGTAGGTAGGTTACCACCATAAATGGAAGAACAACCTGTTGCATTGGCTACCAATAAACGATCACCAAATAATTGTGATAACAATTTCAAGTAAGGTGTTTCACCACATCCTGCACAGGCTCCAGAGAATTCAAACAGCGGTTCTAAGAACTGTGCACCATGAACAGTGGAGAAATCAATTTTAGAACGATCATTCCATGGAATATTTTCAAAAAATTCTATATTTTTCTTTTCTGTTTCAAGAATTGGTTCTTTTTCACCCATATTAATCGCCTTACGGCTACGGTTAGACGGATCTGAAGCAGGACAAACTTCCACGCAGAGATTACAACCAGTACAATCTTCTACATATACTTGTAGCGTGTAATTGGTTTCTGGAAATCCTCTGGCATTAATGGGGGCTGATTTAAATCCATCAGCTGCTTTTTCAAGATAATCTTTGTGATAAAATTTTGCACGGATGACACTGTGTGGGCAAACATAAGCACAGTTACCACATTGGATACATAAATCTGGTTCCCATAATGGCACCAGGTCTGATATGTTTCTTTTTTCCCACTGTGTAGTGCCACTTGGATAAGTGCCATCAATGGGCATTTTACTAACGGGTAAGTCATCGCCATGTCCAGCCATCATTACAGCAGTAATGTCTTTTACAAAATCTGGTGCTTTATCAGACACTATCTTCAATACATTCACCGCAGCTGATACTTTTTTAGGATAGTCTACTTCGTATAAATTTGCCAAAGTAGCATCTACTGCTTTAAAGTTTTGATCAATTACTTTCTGTCCTTTTCTTGAATATGATTTTTCAATGGCTTTTTTAATTTGCTTAATTGCATCTTCTCTTGGCAGTACACCTGATAATGCAAAATAGCAGGTTTGCATGATGGTATTGATACGTCCAGTCATACCCGTATCCCTGGCAACCGATGTTGCATCAATTACAAATACTTTTAATTTTTTGTCAATGATGCTTTTTTGTACTTGTCCTGTCATTTTACTCCACACCTCATTTTTGTCATAAGGGCTATTGATCAGGAAGCTGGCGCCTTCTTTTGCGAAGTCAAGCATTTCTACTTTCTCAATAAAATTAAATTGATGACAAGCTATAAAATCTGCTTTTGTAATCAGGTAAGGAGCGCGAATAGGATTGGGGCCAAAACGTAAATGAGATACTGTTCTGGCACCTGATTTTTTGGAATCATATACAAAATAGCCTTGTGCAAAGAGGTCTGTATTTTCTCCAATAATTTTAATGGTATTTTTATTTGCACCAACGGTGCCATCAGCACCTAAGCCAAAGAATAATCCTTGTCTCCATGTAGATTCATCCAATGTGAAACTTGTGTCGTAACTAAGACTTGTATGTGTTACATCGTCATTGATGCCGATGGTGAAACCATTTTTAGGATGTTCTTTTTTAAGTTCATCATACACGGCTTTCACCATTGCAGGTGTAAACTCTTTAGAAGAAAGTCCGTATCTGCCACCTACTAGGTTTGGCAATTTTTTTATTAAACCTTTTTGCAAAGCCTCAACGAGTGTAGCTAATACATCTTGATACATTGGCTCTCCTGCTGCACCAGATTCTTTAGTGCGATCTAGTATTGCAATAGATTTTACACTAGCAGGGATGGCTTTTATCAAATGCTCTAAGGAGAAAGGACGATACAAACGTACTTGCACCAAGCCAGTTTTTTCACCAGCAGCATTAAGTGCTTGCATGGTTTCGTCAACGGTTTCTCCGCCAGAGCCCATGATAATGATAACTCTTTCTGCATCCGGTGCGCCCGTATATTGGAAGAGATCATATTTTCTTCCTGTCATGGCTGCAAAATCGTTCATCACTTCTTCTACGATGCCTGGCATATTGTTGTAAAACGTATTCACCGTTTCTCTGCCTTGGAAATAAATATCTGGATTTTGTGCAGTACCTCTAATAAATGGATGTTCTGGATTCAATCCCCTGCTGCGATGGGCAAAAACTAATTCATCCGGAATCATCGATCTGATTTGTTCGTCGCTGAGTAATGCTAGTTTATTTACTTCATGGGAGGTTCTAAAACCATCAAAGAAATGGATGATGGGAATTCTAGATTTTAAAGAAGCAACTTGTGCAATCAATGCAAAGTCGTGGGCTTCCTGTACACTAACAGAACTTAGCATAGCAAAGCCTGTAGTGCGAGCAGCCATTACATCTTGGTGGTCACCAAAGATGGATAACCCTTGTGCCGCCAATGAACGGGCTGCTACATGGAATACGGCAGGGGTTAATTCTCCTGCTATTTTATACATGTTGGGTAGCATCAGCATCAATCCCTGCGAAGCAGTAAAGGTGGTAGTTAGTGAGCCGGTTTGTAAGGCACCGTGTACAGTACCTGCTGCACCTGCTTCACTTTGCATTTCCATGATATCAGGAACAGCACCCCAAATATTTTTTAGTCCTTTAGCTGCCCACTCATCTGCCAATTCGGCCATGGTAGAAGAAGGAGTGATGGGATAGATGGCACATACTTCATTGGTACGGTAAGCCACATACGCAGCTGCTTCATTACCATCGATCGTAGCGATTAATTTTTTATTTTTCGACATCGTTAGTTGAATTAACAGGTTCAGGAATCATTTCTATTGCATGGCAAGGGCATTGTTCGTAGCAAACTGCACAGCCAGTACAAGCATTGTAATTGAATTTGTATCGGTTGCCCTTGCCCAATTTTATAATGGCATTTTCAGGACAAGCACCAAAGCAGCCATCACATTCGAAGCAGTTGCCACAACTTAGGCAGCGTTGTGCTTCAAATCGAACGGAAGGTTCAGGAAGGCCAGCAATGATTTCTTCAAAACTTTTTATTGCTTCAGTTGGTGCAAGCTTTTCTTGCGTTTTCTGTGGCGCATCGGTTTGGTACCACATATGTAATTTGCGGTAACCAGCCGTTGGGTGTTTGTCAGGTTTTTGATAGGGATCTTTCAGCAGGTATCCATGCATATACCGTGCTGCTTTTTTCCCATGTCCTATTGCAATTGTGGCACTCCTGTTTTCTCCAGGCAGCATATCACCACCAGCAAAAATGCCTTCTTCTCCAGTCATTCTTTGTGCATCAATTTGCACTGTGCCATCCTCATTTACTTTGATTGTATTGATATTTCTTAAAAATCCACTGTCCGATTCTTGGCGATTGGCCATGATTAAAATATCTGCATCAATGGTTTCGAATGTACCAAGGCCTACTACTTTTCCTTTCTCTACTTTGGTATTTTCAAGGGTAATTTTTTTGTTTTCTATTTTGTTAATGGATTTTAATAATTGCACATCTACACCTTCTGCCAATGCATCTTCTGTTTCATAATCATAGGCAGGCATTAATTTTTTATCTCCTGGAAAATAAACAGCTGCTTCAGAGCCAAAGCGTTTAATGATGCGCGATAGATATAAAGCGAGTTTGCCACCACCATACACCACTACTTTTTTCCTTAAGTAGGGAGAGGAATTTGTTTTTACTTCTTGAAAGAAACTAAATGCATCTCTGATATAAACAGAATTGTCTTGTTGAAAATTTTCTGAATGTATCAACTGTGCTCCAATAGCCAGGTACACCGCATCAAACTTACCTGCAGTTTTTTCTTCTTGTATATCTTTTACTTTGTAGTTGAGTCGAATTTTAACGCCCATATTTACTATCCGCTGTATTTCTGCATCCAAAATTTCTTTGGGCAAACGATAATCAGGAATGCCAGACCATAACAAACCGCCTGCATGACCACTTGCTTCAAAAATTTCAACGGCATGTCCCATGCGTGCCAATTGATAAGCAGCCGATAACCCACCAGGGCCGGCCCCAACAACTAGCACTCGTTTTCCGCTTGGTTTGGCAGTGCATCGTATGGGCCATTGTTCCTTGATGGCTTCATCTCCAATATATCTTTCTACTGCGTGAATATTCACGGTATTGTCAATGTGATTGCGATTGCATCCTGTTTCGCAGGGTTTTACGCAAACACGGCCCATTAATCCCGGAAAAGGATTGTCTTCTACTATAGATTGAAAGGCCTCAAAATAGTTGCCAGCTTGTGCATGTGATAGCCATGCCTGAATATTTTCACCAGCAGGACAAGCACTATTGCAAGGAGGCATGAAATCTACATAAAGTGGCCGAGTTGAACGGAGCGGGCCTGTACCTTCTGCATGCGATGTAAGGTCCACCGGTTTTGTAATATCTGTATTCGCCATGGTAAATTATTTCAAATTTTAATTTGCTATGCCCTTTAAAAGGGGACAATGTAATAACGCTGAAAGTTAGAATTATGCTCGTCAATAGTACGTGACCTATTTCAGTTTTACAACTGATTAATATCAGCAATAAGCAATTTGAATGGCAGAGGGGAAGGGATTATTGGCAATAAGTGATAGCCGAGGTATTGATAGGTCGGGAAAATTGAAGTCGAAAGAAAAAAAAGGGACATCTTTCGATATCCCTTTTTTTAATGCCTTATTATTTAAGGTGCTTGGAAAGATGTTTGGCCATATCAAACATTGATACTTGACCTTTTCCACTAAATACAAGTTTCAATTTTGCATCCGCATTAATCATGCGTCTGTTTTTTGAATCTTGTAATTTGTTCGCCTTAATATATACCCAGATTTTTTTAACCACTTCTGTGCGTGGAATTGCTTTGCTTCCAACTACAGCTGCTAATTCAGCACTTGGAGTAAGCGCTTTCATAAATGCTGCTGATGGTTTACGTGCAGATTTCTTTTTTGCTACTTTTTTAGGAGCCACTTTTTTTGCTGCTTTTTTAGGAGCTGCTTTCTTCACTGCTTTTTTAGGAGCTGCTTTTTTTGCTGCTTTTTTAGGAGCTGCTTTCTTTGTTGCCATGTTGTTTAAAATTTAGAATGTTAATGAGTGTTCGGCATTTGCGATATCAAATATAAATTAATTATTTACCTAGTCAATCATTTAATAGAGAATTTTTATTTTTTTTAATGCACATTTCCCAAGGGAGAAACTGCTTTTTTAAAAAAACAGGGGCTGCAATATGTCCATAAATTACTCCTATTGGTTCCAAAGGGCAACAATAAGTTATCCTCCATTACTGTTGTGTATGCCTTCGATACAACTAAATTGACCCTTAGTTTTTTATAATTTGGTGTAATTAGAAGCGAATTTCATTGGGAAAATGGGGAAGGAAGCACTGATTGCTATTGGGAATCAACCTGGCAACTGATATATATCACCTTACATTACCTTTGTATTTTACATATTTGCTACAAAACATATACCATGACAATAGAACAAATTTATACTGGTTGCTTGGCTCAGGGAGCTTACTATATTGAAAGTGATGGAGAAGCTGTTGTCATTGACCCACTTCGCGATATCAAGCCCTATCTCGTTAGAGAAAGCCAATCAGGTTCTACTATCAAATATGTTTTTGAAACACATTTTCATGCCGATTTTGTAAGTGGTCATCTTGATTTAGCCAAGGCTACAGGAGCCACCATTGTATTTGGACCAACTGCGACACCTGCTTTTGAAGCAAAAATTGCTACTGATGGCGAAATATTCAAAGTGGGGAAAATTAGCTTTAAGGTACTACATACACCAGGACACACCATGGAGTCTTGTTGCTATTTACTAATAGATGAGCAGGGAAAAGACATTGCATTATTTAGTGGAGATACTTTATTTATAGGAGATGTGGGCAGGCCAGATTTAGCACAAAAAGTAAAAGCTGAGTTAACAGAAGATTTATTGGCTAATCATTTATATGATTCTCTGCACAATAAAATAATGCCCCTGGCAGATAATGTCATTGTGTATCCTGCACATGGCGCAGGAAGTGCTTGTGGTAAAAATATGAGTAAAGAAACATATGATAGTCTGGGTCATCAGAAAGCAGTGAATTATGCCTTACAACCTGAGCTTAGTAAAGCGCAGTTTGTAAAAAATTTATTAACAGGACTAACACCACCTCCTGCTTATTTTCCATTGAATGTTTTATTAAACATTAAAGGATATGACCCCATTGAGGAAGTAATGCAAAGAGGATTACAGGAATTGACTGCAGATGCGTTTGAAGTCATGGCCAATGAAACCGGTGCCTTAATTCTCGATACAAGAGACGCAGATATTTTTGCAAGAGAATTCATCCCCAATGCTATTAATATAGGACTGAATGGAAGTTTTGCCCCCTGGGCAGGCGCCATGATACCAGATGTTAAAACTCAAATATTGCTGGTTGCAGAACCTGGTAAGGAAGAAGAAGTGGTTGGAAGACTCGCAAGAGTGGGCTATGACTATTGCTTGGGTTTTCTGAAAGGTGGATTTGCAAGCTGGAAGGATAGTGGTAAAGAAACCGATGCTATTTATAGAATGGATGCAGCTGAATTGGCCAGTATTATGACGAAGTTGCCCAATGCAGAACTGTTGGATGTACGTAAAAAAAGTGAATACGACAGCGAACATGTTGAGGGGGCCGTAAATGCTCCACTTGATTATATCAACGAAAGCATGAAGTTGGTGGATAAAAACAAAAACTATTTTGTCTATTGCGCAGGAGGATACCGGTCGATGATTTTTGCCTCCATTTTAAAAGCGAGAGGTTATAATAGATTGATTGATATTAGAGGTGGATTTAGTGCCATGAAGGCCAGTAATGCTTTTTCATTGACGGATTATGTTTGCCCGACAACCATGTTGTAATGAATAGTATTTATTGGGTATGTTGTACCATGGGGGGCTTGCTTCAACGGAAGGCTCAAGCCATATAAGAAAGGTCAGAAACAAGGTCTTGCTTGGTCAGCCTCAAGTTTGCTGCATTTTCCCTACCTTCGCAGCCCAAAGTCAGGCCCTGTGCCTGACTGCTTATTTTAGTATTAATGAGCCTAAAAGATTCCATAAACTTAGAACGACTTCCAAAGCATATTGCTATTATAATGGATGGCAATGGTCGCTGGGCGAAAGAAAAAGGGGAGGATCGCCTTTTTGGACATTTGCATGGGGTTGAAAGTGTTAGAAATATCACAGAAGGATGTGCGGAATTAGGGGTACAATATTTAACGCTGTATGCCTTTAGTACCGAGAATTGGGATCGGCCTCAATATGAAGTGAACGGCCTTATGGAATTGTTGGTAGAAACAATCCGAAAGGAAGTGCCCACCTTGAATAAAAATAATATTCGCCTTCATGTGATTGGCGATACCGATATGTTGCCCATTAGTGCCAAAGAAGAATTGCTAGCTGCTTTGGATGAAACGAGCGTTAATACAGGGATGCACTTGATTATGGCACTGAGCTATAGTAGCCGGTGGGAAATAATTCGTGCTGTTCAGCAACTTGCTGCCGATGTGGAGAAAGGAAACTTGCATTCAGCAGGGGTAGATGAAAAAACATTTCAGCAGTATCTGGCTACCAAAGATTATCCAGACCCTGAATTGATGATTCGAACCAGCGGAGAATACAGAATCAGTAATTTCTTGCTATATCAACTGGCCTATGCTGAATTGTATTTTACGAATACCAGATGGCCGGATTTTAGAAAGGAGAATCTATATGAAGCCATTATTGACTTTCAAAACCGGGAAAGGCGCTTTGGCAAGACCAGTGAACAGCTGAAGGTGGAATAATGGGTGTACAAAATGAGGAATAACGGACATTTTCGCATCAGGGGTCATCAAAATAGGATGAAAGATGCTTTAACAAATACTTTTAATAATAGGGCTTAATTTGCCGCTTGTAAAAAAACTAATTGATGCTTCTTATTTACAAAAGGGTTTTATGGCTGATGATATTGATGCTGAGTGCTAATGCAATTCATGCTCAAAATCCTACTGATTCGATACCTGTTTCTATTGACCCTGCCCTAATGGCTATTTTCGACACCAAGGTCCCTAAGGAATATACGATCGCCGATATCGTGGTTACCGGCACCCGTGCTTTTGACCCCAATTTGGTGATTTCAATATCTGGAATGGCAGTGGGAGACAAAATAATGATTCCAGGCACCGATGTATTTGGCAAAGCCATCACTAAATTATGGAAACAAAGCCTGGTAAGTCAGGTGGAAATTAATTTCATCAAACTAACGGGCCGCGATCTTACCATTGAAATAGCCATTACTGAAAGACCTCGCTTGGCCAATTTTAAATTAGTGGGTCCTAAGAAAGGAGAAAGAGATGATTTAGAAGGTAAAATACCCCTTTCAAAAGAAAGGGTTGTAACTGAAAACATGAAGCTGAGTGCAGTTGAAGCTATACGTAAATTTTATTACGACAAAGGTTTCAGAAATGTGACAATTGAAATGAAGGAAGAGGATATGCCTGAGTTAAATAATGCCATTTCATTGACTTTCTATATCACTAAAGGCAGTAAGGTAAAAGTTAATTCGGTTAATTTTTCTGGCAATGAATTGCTGGAATCGGCCAAGTTGAAAAAACAAATGAAGGGAACCAAGGAAATGTTCAGGGCTAGTTTGAAACCTGATAATGTAGCTAGCCCTTATGGCGATACAACTAAAATGGTTTCTTTGAAATCTTATCTTCAAGATTATGGTTATCTGTCTCCTTCCAAAACCAAAACTTTTATCGAGCCTTATTTCAGGTTAAAGTTTTTTGGTTCTTCTAAATTCAGCGAGAAAAAATATTCGGAGGACAAGGAGAATTTGCTCGATTATTACAATTCACAAGGTTACCGCGACGCCTACATAGTATCAGATACTATCACCAGCGTTAAGAATAATTTGAATGTTTTTGTAAAAGTAAATGAAGGACGTAAATATTATTTTGGTGATATCGTTTGGAGAGGCAATACAAAATATACTGATTCTATACTCAATCTTTTCCTTGGTATAAAAAAAGGAGATGTTTACAATTTAGAATTACTAAATAAAAAACTCGGCAAACAATTGTCTGCAGAGGGTGGAGATATCGGTAGTCTATTTATGGATGATGGGTATCTTTTCTTTCAAGTTGACCCCATTGAAACAGCTGTTTACAACGATACCATCGATTTTGAATTGAGAATGAGGGAAGGGCCTCAAGCTACCTATGGTAATATCACCATTTCTGGTAATGACAAAACCAAGGACTATGTTATTCGCCGTGAATTAAGAACCGTACCAGGTGAAAAATTTAGTCGTGCAGATATTATTCGTACACAGCGTGAATTGTCGCAATTGGGGTATTTTAATCCAGAAAAAATCAACCCACAAGTGGTGCCCAATCAAGCAGAGGGTACTGTTGATATCAACTGGGAGGTAGAAGAAAAATCCAATGACCAATTGGAGCTTTCGGCAGGTTTTGGCGGAGGCATCGGTCTGACTGGTACCTTGGGTGTAACCTTTAATAATTTCTCCCTTAAAAATATTGACAAAAAATCTACCTGGGATCCTTTACCTAGCGGCGATGGTCAAAAATTGAGTGCAAGGATTCAAAGTAATGGACGAGCTTTCCGCTCTTATAATTTCTCCTTTACCGAACCTTGGCTAGGGGGTAAAAAAAGAAACTCTTTTTCAGTGAGTTATTTTAATACCAAATATGCCAATGCTTATGACAACTTCGGTCAGTATTGTCGTAAATGCGGAGACACTTCTTATATCAAAACCATTGGGGTTGGGGTGTCTTTGGGAAAACAATTGAAATGGCCCGATGATTATTTCAATCTGATATATTCCTTGAATTTTCAACAATATAAATTAAAAAATTACGGACAATTGTTCCAAGGATTGAAAAATGGAACTTCCAGTAATATTAGCTTGAAGATTGCATTAATCAGAAATAGTGCCGGTCCTAATCCTATTTTCCCCACTAGTGGTAGCAATTTCTCCTTGAGCGGACAATTTACATTGCCTTATTCTCTGTTGGGTATTAAGAGCAAGGCTGATAATGAATATGCGTTGCCCGAATTTCACAAATGGCGTTTCAATGGGGAATGGTATATTCCTATTGGCAATGCAAGAGGAACTGAAAAGAACAAACAATTTATTCTTAAAGTGGCAGCCAAATACGGGTTTATTGGAAAATACAATCCCGATTTAAACATTTCTCCATTTGAACGTTTTCAATTGGGAGATGCAGGGCTAAGTAATAATTTTGCATTATTGGGTTACGATATTATTGCGCATAGAGGGTATCCGGTTTATTCAACCAGTAACCCAAAGATCAACCCAGATAATGGAACCCCTTCGCAGTTTTTTACAATTTTTAACAAGTACACTTTAGAGCTACGTTATCCATTCAGCACTAGTGCCAGTAGCACTATTTATGCACTGGGTTTCTTCGAAGCAGCCAACGGTTGGTATAATTTCAAAGATTATAATCCATTCAAACTGCGCAGAAGTGCTGGTGTAGGGATGAGGTTCTTTTTGCCCATGTTTGGCTTGCTAGGATTTGATTATGGTATAGGATTTGACAGGTATAATCAGGCAGGGGGATTGAAAGGAGCAGCTAAATTTACGTTTATGCTTGGCCAGGAGCCAGAGTAAACTAATTGCTCGAAATGTTTTAAGTTTAATGTAAAATCAAAGGATATGAAAAAGATACTTTTTATTGCGATTGCTTTTTTGATGGCATCGTTTCAAGGAAATGCGCAACGGTATGCTGTCATTGATTCTAAATTTATTTTAGAAAAATTACCAGAATACAAAGAGGCACAAAAAAAACTGGATCAATTCAGTGACCAATGGCAACAAGAAATTGAACAAAAGCAGGTGATTGTAGATAAAATGTATAAGGATTATGATGCTGAACAAGTTATGTTAAGCGATGAGTTGAAAAAGAAAAGAGAAGATGAAATTTACAACAAGGATAAGGAATTGCGAGAGCTCCAAAAAAAGCGTTTTGGATTTGAAGGAGACCTATTTAAAAAAAGGCAAGAACTGATTAAACCCATACAGGACAGGGTTTACAATGCGGTTCAGAAGCTGGCAATTGAGAAAAGTTATGATTTCATTTTGGATAAAAGTGA
>CAIOIZ010000044.1 GCA_903858475.1 uncultured Bacteroidota bacterium | reverse complement strand
ATTACTGGTTGTCCAGATATTGATGATGACAACGATGGTATTCCAGATTATGTAGAATTCAATAATCCACTTGCACTCCAAGATCATAATAGTAATGGAATTCCTAATTGGAACGATCCTTTATATCCTGGTTATGTAGATCATAATTACGATAATGTAAATGACAATTTTGATTACGGAGCCGATTCAGATGGTGATGGCACTCCTAATTTTTACGATACCGATTTCCCTGGTTTCATTGATAGCAATGGAGATGCCGTTAATGACAATGCAGACAAAGACCTAGATGGCATACCCAATCAATATGATTTAGATAGTGACAATGATGGCATACCAGATGTGGTAGAATCTTACGGTGTAGATACCAATGGCAACGGTATTATTGATAATTACATCGATACCGATAATGATGGATTCTCTCAAAACGTAGATGCCAATAATACAGGTGTAAATGGTTCAAATGTCGGATTAGGTCCACAAGACTTTGACAACGATGGCATACCTAATTACTTAGATACCGATAGCGACAATGATGGCATACCTGATATTGTGGAGGTAGATGAAAAAGACATTGACAACAACGGAAATATAGATGGTTTTGTAGATATCAATAGCGATGGATTATCTGATGGTCATATCAATGGTACAGCGCTATTAACTACTGGACCAGATGCAGATAATAACGGAAGGGCAGATAGTTATCCTAACAAAAACAAGGATCATGACTTTAGGCCCAATGCTTATGATATGGACAGTGACGGTGATGGCATTATTGATTTAATAGAAGCTGGATTCCCTGATGCAGATTTTAATGGCATCATTGATGGAACAATTGCCACCAATGGCTGGGCAATATTTGTTTCTTCTAAGGTTAGTTTAGACATCCGTTTTACCGATGCCGATCCATATCCCGATTACTTGGATATTGATTCTGACGATGATGGAATTCCAGACAATGTTGAAGGCATGAGCACATTGGGTTATTTATTGCCTACCACAACAGATACGGATGGCGATGGTTTAATGGCACCCTATGACAATATAGTGGGCTTTGGTGGTGCTGGCATTTTTGTATACGACTTGGATGGAGATGGCACACCAGATTATAGAGATTTGGATACCGATGCAGATGGCGTAATAGATATTATAGAAGGAAATGATTTTAATTTAAATGGTATCGCCGATGATTTAGTTAGCTTGACCGGTATTGATACGGATGCAGATGGATTAGATAATCGCTTTGATTCACTCAATTCTGTAATCAACATCAAGGGCACATCCTACAATATGGGTAATGGTGGTAGCACTAGCGGTGATGCTAGTCCAGGAACCAGATCACCCGTTCAAAAACAAAACCCCACACAGCCAGATAGGGACTGGAGATATATTGGCGTGGTATTGCCTATACAATTTGTTGATTTTAGTGGGCTAGTTCAAAATGAAAATAGCTTATTGAAATGGACTATTTTAACCACCAAAGCAATTGATCATTTTGAAATCGAAAGAAGCACAGATAATATCCATTTTACCAAGGTTGGAAATCTAAAAACAACTGTCTTACTCAATCAAGAACAGCGTTTCAATTTTACTGATGATATCAGTACTGTTCATACCAATATTATTTTTTATAGACTGAAAGTAATAGGCAGTGCAGGTGAATTTAAATACAGCCAAATTATTGTTTTGAAAAAAACAGTTACTCAATACAACATAAGCCTATTTCCAAATCCAGCTAAAGAATTCGTTACCATTCAATTCATGGCTGGCAATGAAACAATAGTTGAACTAGGTATTTGGGACAACTTTGGAAAACTATTACAACAACAAAAGCAAAAAGTAAATACTGGGTCAAACAGCATACAATTAAATGGATTAAGCAAATATCCAGCTGGTATTTATATACTCAAAATGATTACTGACAATAAGGTGATTGCTAATAGATTCCTTATTTCAAAATAGTTTAAGTAGGTGAGATCATAATAATAAAGCCCTTGATGTCTATCTCGGGCTTTTTTGATTTTAGCCAGTATGCAATTTTAAGTGCTATTTTTGTAAACATGTATACCCATAAAAAATCACTTGGCCAGCATTTCCTAAAAGACGAAACGGTTATTCAAAAAATCATCGATGCTTTAGCAGCAGAGTCGTTTACCCATTTATTGGAAGTAGGACCAGGTGCAGGGGCACTCACCAAACATTTAATGCTCATTCCTGCTATTGAGTTTAAAGCAGTTGAATTAGATGAAGAAAAAGTGATTTTTCTTTCACAAAAATACCCGATTTTAAAAGATAAGCTTATTCACCAAAGTTTTCTTGATATTCCAGCCCCCTTCGAAAGGCCATTCACTGTAATTGGTAATTTTCCATATAACATCTCTACACAAATTTTATTCAAAATTTTAGACTGGAAAGACCAGGTTCCTTGTGTAATTGGTATGTTTCAAAAAGAAGTAGCACAAAGAGCAGCATCCCCTGCAGGCAATAAGGTGTACGGGGTGCTCAGTGCATTGGTGCAGGCTTATTATTCTGTAGAATACCTTTTTGATGTAAGAAATGATTGTTTTACACCAGCCCCCAAAGTACAAAGTGGGGTAATTAAACTGATCAGAAAAAAGGAGCCCCTCGCTGTAAAAAGCGATCGTGCATACTGGGTTTTGGTAAAAACAGCCTTCAATCAAAGAAGAAAAACCTTGCGGAATGCAGTAAAAAGCTTGTTTACAACAGAAGTATTGCAAGATCCCCTATTTGAAAGGAGAGCCGAAACATTATCCATTGAGGAATTTGCTGCGCTTACTTTTAGAATGATATAATCCTTCCCATTTCAGCCCGAATGGTAATAGCCGCATTCAATGTGCTCCTGTAAAAGTTTAAGTAAAAAAAACAATTGATCAAAACTGAAACACTTATTAATTGTTATTTTTGCAAGGCGATTGCAGACTAAGCAGAAATGGGCATCATTTTACTTGATGCTGTATAACCTGCAGCTTAATTTGAAACCATATGAGTTTTACTGTAAAGAATAAAGTTCGAATAGTAACGGCAGCTAGTTTATTTGACGGCCATGATGCAGCCATCAATATAATGCGAAGAATTCTCCAATCAAAAGGCGCCGAAATCATCCATCTGGGTCACAACAGAAGTGTATTGGAAATTGTAGAATGTGCTATTGAAGAAGATGCACAAGGCATTGCCATTACAAGCTACCAGGGCGGGCATGTGGAGTTTTTCAAATACATGAAAGACCTATTAGAAGAGAACGGCTGTGGACATATCAAAATTTTTGGTGGAGGAGGTGGCACTATATTGCCTTCGGAAATAGAAGAATTACAACAATATGGTATCAGTAAGATATATAGTCCTGATGATGGCAGGAAAATGGGCCTCGAGGGTATGATTGAAGATGTGATTGAACAATGTGATTTTGATTTAACAGGTACAGGCCACTTCGAAAGTCCAATGACACTTGGCGAGTGGAAAGATGTAAGAAAAATTGCAAGAAAAATAACGGATGCAGAGAATGGCATCTCAAAGCCAGCTCAAACCCATATCTCTACCATACCTGTCTTGGGTATAACAGGAACCGGTGGAGCTGGAAAATCATCTGTTACGGATGAATTAGTTAGACGGTTCCTTAATAATTATACAACTAAAACCATCGCAGTAATATCAGTTGACCCAAGCAAGAAAAAAACCGGTGGTGCACTATTAGGTGATCGCATTCGCATGAATGCCATTTCATCTCCAAGAGCTTATATGCGCAGTCTTGCAACGAGAGAAAGCGAAAAAGCACTTAGTAAATATGTACAAGAAGCCATTGACATTTGCAAAGAAGCGGGTTATGATTT
This sequence comes from uncultured Bacteroidota bacterium, assembly GCA_903858475.1. Lineage (GTDB taxonomy): Bacteria > Bacteroidota > Bacteroidia > Chitinophagales > Chitinophagaceae > Ferruginibacter. The sequence continues at coordinate 33,682 of CAIOIZ010000044.1, read as the reverse complement.
TATTATTTTAGAAAGTGCAGGTGTTGGACAAAGTGATGCTTCCATCTTAGATTATTGTGACATTAGTTTGTATGTAATGACACCTGAATATGGAGCGGCTTCTCAGTTAGAAAAAATTAATATGCTGGATTATGCCGACCTCGTTTGTATTAATAAATTTGACAAGGCTGGCGCATTGGATGCTATTCATGATGTAAGAAAGCAATTTAAACGAAACCATAATCTTTGGGATGCCAAAGACGATGCACTTCCAATTATTGGTACCATTGCTGCTCAATTCAATGATGCAGGCGTTAATGAATTATTCGAGCGTTTGATGGAGAAAATAAAAGAAAAGAAAGGAATTGAATTCCAAGGAGCCATTCCGCATCATGCGCATATTAAAGATACCGCTAGTCAATCTACTATTATACCGCCTAAGCGAGTAAGGTATTTAGCTGAAATAGCAGATGCAGTTAAAGACTATGATCAATGGGTGAATAAGCAATCGGCGCTTGCCTCCGAATATTATCAATTGACTGGTGCAAAAAAATTACTACCAGATGCAGAAAAATATATTGGGGAAACGATCAAAAATATTTTAAAAAAAATAAGTCCAGATAATATTGAGCTCATTGAACAATGGCCCGCTTTGGTAGAACGTTATCAAAAAGAATTTTATGAATTCAAAGTAAGGGATAAAATTATTAAGCAGCCGCTCAGGTATAAAAGTTTATCAGGCACTTCTATTCCAAAAGTATTATTACCTAAATACAAAGATTGGGGAGATATTTTAAAATGGCAATTACAAGAAAATGTACCAGGATCCTTTCCCTATACCGCTGGTGTATTTCCTTTAAAAAGGGAGGGAGAAGATCCTACCAGAATGTTTGCTGGAGAAGGTGGTCCCGAAAGGACGAATCGAAGGTTTCACTATGTTAGTGTGGGGCAACCTGCCAAACGCTTATCTACTGCATTTGATAGTGTCACTTTATATGGCGAAGATCCTGATTACCGCCCTGATATTTATGGTAAGGTGGGCAATAGCGGTGTAAGCATCGCCACAGTAGATGATGCAAAAAAATTATACAGTGGCTTTGATCTTTGCGACCCCAAGACATCTGTTAGCATGACAATCAATGGCCCTGCTCCTATTTTACTGGCCTTTTTTATGAATGCGGCAATTGATCAGCAATGTGAAAAATATATTATACAGCATAATTTAAAGGAAGAAATCAATACGAAAATTGAAAGCCTTTACAAATTAGATCAGCTGCCCAAATATATTGGCATAGATGGCAAGGCCATCATTCCTGCAAAAGGAATTTTAACTGGTGCCTTACCAGAAGGCAATGATGGTTTGGGTTTGCGATTATTGGGGTTAAGCGGAAAAGATGTTTTACCGGCGAATGTTTATGAATCTATTAAAGCGCAGGCATTATGCTCAGTAAGAGGAACTGTTCAGGCAGATATATTGAAAGAAGACCAGGCACAAAACACTTGTATATTTTCAACTGAATTTGCACTTAAATTAATGGGAGATGTGCAAGCCTACTTCATTCAGCATCAAGTGCAAAATTTTTATAGCGTTAGTATCAGCGGATACCATATTGCAGAAGCAGGTGCCAATCCTATCACTCAATTAGCCTTTACTTTATCCAATGGATTCACCTATGTTGAATATTACCTAAGTCGGGGTATGCATATTGATGAATTTGCACCCAATCTTTCTTTCTTTTTCAGCAATGGAATGGATCCAGAGTACAGCGTAATTGGAAGGGTAGCAAGAAGAATTTGGGCAAAGTCGATGAAACAAAAATACAATGCCAATGAGCGCTCACAAAAGCTAAAATATCATATACAAACAAGCGGCAGGAGTTTGCATGCCCAGGAAATTGATTTCAATGATATTCGTACCACCTTGCAAGCATTATATGCTATTTATGATAATTGCAATAGTCTACATACGAACGCTTATGATGAAGCGATTACCACTCCAACTGAAGAAAGTGTCCGCAGGGCCATGGCCATTCAATTAATCATTAATCGAGAATTAGGCACTGCTAAAAATGAAAATCCTAACCAGGGTGCTTTTCTGATTGAGGAATTAACAGACCTTGTAGAAGAGGCTGTTTTAATTGAATTCAATCGCTTGACAGAAAGAGGTGGCGTGTTGGGTGCTATGGAAAGAATGTATCAAAGAAATAAAATACAAGAAGAAAGTCTTCAATACGAAACTTTAAAACATACTGGCGAATACCCAATTGTAGGTGTAAATACTTTTTTGAATAAAAATGGATCACCTACTATTTTACCAACAGAGGTCATCAGAAGTACTAAAGAAGAGAAGGAATTTCAAATTCAATCTGTACAAAATTTCCAAAACAGATATCCTGAAAAAGCAACTGCACTATTAAAAAAACTACAAGAAGTGGCCATCAATAATGGAAACCTGTTTGAAGAGTTAATGGAAACTGTAAAGTACTGTTCACTTGGTCAAATAACTAATGCACTATATGCCGTGGGTGGTCAATATCGAAGAAATATGTAACCATACGAAATAGCTATTTACTCTCTTGCAAAGGTAAAATCTAATACAGTACTATACGTATAGCTTTTATGATTCTGAATACTTACCCCTATTCCGTTGTAACTACTAATACAAATCAAACGATGCCCTAATGAAGGCACTCCTTCGTCAATCATCAAATGCAGTAAAATATCCAATGGGTCTTGGAAACCATAGTCAATACATTCCCCATTAAAATATGTTTTCTTTTCACATTCTGCAGTTTTTCTATCATGTCCCATAAGCCCTTTTTTACTACAACTCTGTGCATGACAATACGCACTTTGATAACATCTATAATCGGGCTTTAATAAATTTAAAGGAGGCAATACAAGCAAAGTATCCACTAAAGTTTTATAGTTGCCTAAAGCACTCAGCCATGGTTGATTCCCTTTTTCGGGATAAGCAGCCAAAACAGTTTTTGCAAAAAGCGATGGATTGCTGCGTATTAAATTCAGGATATATATGACTTCCTTTTCTTTTGCAGTCATATATTTAATATCCTTGGCTGTATTGCATGCTACATATTGAGCTTGATTCCATTCCACACTATAAGCGGACAGTGGTGACATTACTTTAGCGGGGACAGGATTGTTATTCGGATTTTTTAGTTGTGCCGAACTTTGAAAACATAATAACAGAAATAAAAAAACTAAGTATATTCTCATGCGGGGTGTTTTATCGAATACGATGGAGCCCTAAATTTTATTGTGTCGGAATAGTTGTTTAGGAAAGCCTTAACAATTTACTTATTTGCATTAAGTGAAAAGTATGCCTTTTTATCTATTACTGTTAAATTCAGGTTAACTAACACAATCGGAATAACGTTGGGCATCATTAAATATTTTTATCAATATCCTTTACCAGCCTAAGTTTCAAGTAATCAATCTTGTTTTTAAAATGAGTTAATTTACCTCAAGTTGGAATGGACAGCATTGATCGTGCTGGTATCTTTGTGCTGTCATTAATAATTATTTACAATTGAACTATTTTTTTTACTCCGAAAGTGATTTCAAAATACAACCTGTTCGGGTTATTCACTTTTACTGAAAACGCGTCAGCGTTTCAACGAATTCTGCCACTTTCTCGATTGCACAAAAATTTTACTTGCTATAAAAAATAATTTAGCACTAGCTGAAACTATGTATTTATTTATAACTAAAAAACAACAACAATGAAAAAATCAACAACCATCCTTTTAGCATCTTTGATGATGTTAATCTCCGGCACAGTAATAGCTGCGCACAAAAACACAATTGTAACGAGTACTAATGAGCCCGTAAACAGTCCGCTTTCTGTAGATTTTATTGGAGAAGATGCCAATTACCTAATCTTCAGAGTAACCGTTAGCACTAATAGCAACCAATTGGTATCTATTGTAGTGAATGACAAAGCAGAAGGTGAATTATATGCAGCAGACATTACAAGCAACAGAGTACAAACTTACAAAATTGAAAAAAGAGAAAATCAGGAATTAAACTTCCAGTTGCAAGTTGGCAGCAACAGCTATTCCTCTTCTTTTTCAAGTTTGATGATAGCAAAAAGAAAAAAATAATTGCTCATCATTTGAAAACTGAAGCACTACATGTTAATTTTTACCTGTAGGAATATTATCCCATCTGTATATTTCCGATTAGATATCAATCATCGAAAGGAATATCTACAGATGGGCTTTAAAAATATCAAGTGAGTTCCTTACACTAATAACCTGCATTTCATAGCAGCTTTTCAACTTCGTCTGCTTTTATTTTATTAGCCACTAATCGCAATACTTACTCCATGATTAATGATGTCAGGTGCTGACATTATTGAACTGTATTTTGATTGGTTTCTTTTTCTTCACTATAACTTCCCCATCGATGTCCACATCTATTTTTCCACTCTGACTTAAATTGCTCTTTTTCTGCTGGCGACATTCCATCCCAACGTTGTTTCATTTTTTGTTTCCAGGCTGAACTGCCTCTCCAGCGACCGCCACCAAAACCGCCAAATAGAATTTTGCTTAGTAATAATATTCCCAAGGCCTGTACAAAGCTGATCGTTTTTACTCCTATAACGGCAGGTAAGATCGCATTCCATAAGCCCATTACAACAAAACCAAATACTACCATTGCAGCAATCAATATTAGTAAGAACATCATTGCTTTTTTGATCCAAAACTTTTTCATTTTATAATTTATTTATTATTAAAAATAGATAGCTGTTATATGTAGTTTTTTTATCCAGGGATTATTTTTCTAACAGCTCATTTTTTAAAACCTGGAGTCTTTCTCTTAAATGTAAAACGGCATAGCGTTTTCTACTGATAAGGGTGGCCACAGATTCGCCCGTTTTTTCGGCCAATTCCTTAAAGGGGATATCTTCAATTTCATTTTGAATAAACACCCATCTTTGAGCTGCGGGCAATTCATCCAATGCAGCCTTCAATTCTTCCCAAAAAATGGAGCGCAAGTATTCGGATTCTGGATTTTCATCATTGGAAAGCAGTACTTCCTTCCAATCAATAGATTCTCCATCTAGCGGTGAAGCTTGCAATAAATCATCCACTAATGGAAGCTTATGTTTTCGATAGCTATCGGTAATTTTATTTCGTGCTACTTTATATAACCATGCGCTGGCCTGTTCAATAGTTTCTGTATTACCGGCAAATTGATAAAAAACATCCTGCAATATGTCTTCTGCATCTTCCGTACTAGCCACGCGTTGTTTGATAAAAGCAAATAGTTTTTTGCTCATCATCTTAATAGTATCGGTAATATTTCTATTTCGTTCAATAGCCATTGGCATTGCTATGTTCATTCCGGCTTCCATAATGTATGGAGACGAATAGACGTAGATTATATTTTAAAAGAGTTGAATATTTTACGAATATCATTCAGTAAATACTATAAAAACAATAATATCTTATAAAATATTAGTACAAATTCCTTTAGTTTGTAAAAAGAAGTGGGTGACTTAACAAAAGCGAAACAATGACGACAGATTTTTCCTGGCTCTCAAGAACAACATTATTAATTGGAGACAAAGCATTGCAACAACTTGCCGGCAGTCATGTTATGGTTGTTGGTTTGGGCGGAGTTGGTTCATTTGCTGCTGAATTTATTGCAAGAACCGGGGTTGGCAAAATGACCATCATAGATGGGGACATTGTTGATCCAAGCAATAGAAATCGGCAATTACCTGCTTTAGCTACTAATCACGGCGAATTCAAGGTTGCTATTATGCGTGAAAGGCTATTGGCCATCAACCCCGAATTAGAAATTACAGCTATCCAGGAATTTATTGAACCAGCAATGGTAGCTAGCCATTTACAATTAAATCCCGATTATATCATTGATGCCATTGATTCTATAACTCCGAAAATGAATTTTTTGGTGCAGGCATTGGAACAGAAAATACCCATTATAAGTAGTATGGGTGCAGGTGGGAAATTGGACCCCACTGCATTAAAAGTGACCGACATTTCAAAAACATACAACTGTCCCTTTGCACAACAAATAAGAAAGCAGTTAAAAATGGAACATAATATAAGAAGAGGCATCCAAGTTGTATTTTCTCCTGAAGAATCAGACAAGGAAAGTATTATGCTAACAGATGGTAGGAATTATAAAAAATCGGCTTATGGAACCATCTCTTATCTGCCTGCTGTTTTTGGAGCTGTTGCAGCTTCTGTTGTAATCCGTTCGCTAATCAAGTAATACACAAATATCCGTTCGCGTATGCTGTAATAAGAGGGTGCTGCTTTTTACTTTAGCTTAGGCTGATAGCATGTAGTGACAGTACTACCATTTTTTCAATGACATACTATTTTATTCCCTTATTCTAAGCTATACCTTTATGTTATAAATGAAAAACACCGTTTAAATCCAATCCTACAAAAGAACAAAATCCAAGTCCTATCCTACTCTTAACAAAGAACACAAAGAAAAATAAAAAAACCCCAATCGGGGTTTTTTTATGCCCAGTAATGAGGTCAATATATTAGCCACCCAGGATTCCTATTGCCAGCTTATAAGAGTAGATAAAAAACCATTTATCCATACTATTTACCATCCTTAAATATTTCAAATAATATTATTTTGATAAAATCGTTATTATAAATAGCTAATTATCAGTTATTTGAAAGCATATTCGGTATAATTTAATGACCACTACTATTGAATACTATGCTACTTTGTTTTGCATAGTACTAAATTTTACTTTATCTTTGTGCTATCAAGGTTAGATAACAAGAAAGTAAACCATTAAAAACAAAAAAAATGAACACAAACAACAACCAATACTTTAAAGTATCAAGTAAAGGCTCCAACAAAAAAAGCAATACCGCTGTAGTGGAAACTCTTTTGCTGGGGTCCCATTCTGAAAAAGCATTTACAACCATAGACTTTTGGAATATTCAGCGCCGAAGTAAAACCATGTTACAAAGAAGGCGTTTTGCCTAATCACTGCTATTAGTTGAGTTTTATTGGAACCTAACCTATCGGTAAGTACATAAATCGATAGTCTCCAAAAAAATACTAATCGCTTAAGTCATCTCCAATGGTTTCCATAGGGGATTGACCAAACTTACAAAGCAATTCATTGCATCGATGCAATAATGCAGAAGAAATGGTGGCCACATCTGCATGCTGCCAAAATCCAAACATTAATTTAACTTGAGCAATGGATAGTGGTTCTTGCAATCGAAGAACCAGGTGGTGTAAACCGGCTACTTCCTCGTCTTTTAAATGGCTGAAAGCACCTCCTGCCAATAAGTTGGAAGTGAGTGAAATTATTGGAGTTGAAACAGGCATAAATATTTATTTTAGCCCTACAAGCTCCGCTGTTTATATGAAGAAATTGTAAATTTCCTGTTACCTTATGGTTACGTGGTTCAATTGTTAATTTCTCGTGGAAAACTTCGATTACTCTAGATAGTTAGTTACAAATAAAAAGGGCTGGAAATTTCCAGCCCTTTTTATCAATTATCGCCTTTTATTGCAATATAAAACTCGTTTTCAAAACTGGTTGAGTAGATGACTTAATTTGTATAATATAAAGACCTGGCTTGGCATTAACTGGCACAGGCAAGTCTAATTTATTGATGCCAGTAAAGTCAAAACTTTGTTCAGTTACTTTAACACCGTCAGCAGTCAATATCGTCAAATAATATTTACCTGTATTCATATTCGGCAGATTTATATGAATGAAATCTTTTACAGGATTAGGATGGATGCTGAGTATTTGCTTCAATGGAGCAATATTTAAGCGAATCGTATTGCTAATGGTTTTACGACCATCCAATTCAATTCCTGCTATTTTATAATAAACAGTGGAATTTGTTGGGGGCAGATCAATGGCAGAATAATTATTGCTGCCAGCACTATTTTTGGCAGAAACGGTAGCAATTAAATCGAAATCATTGCCATTGAAAGAGCGCAATAGTTCATATCTATGTAAATTATATTCTGATTCTGTATTCCACTGTAATGCTACAGATTTACCCGTTTGCTTTGCGGAGAAGGAAGTGATTTTTACAGGCAAGACAGAAGTATTATACACATAATTGGCACCTCCATTATCTTCGTAGCGAAGCGCAACAAGTGATCTATCAGATTCTGTTCCCGCACTTATTTGTGCCAATGTGCGGGTAGAACTGAATGCATAGTATCGTACTACAACGCCCAAGGATTGGGAAGGAATGGTTGCAGTATAAGATGTACCAGTTCCTGTAGCTTCAATTATACTACTTGTACCAGTACCCGCAAAATCAAGTCCCAATGTATAGCGGATATATATTTTTTCTGATGCACTTGGTGCTACATTGGTATTTACTACAATATTGGCACTGCGATCGGGATTAATGACCTGGCTAAATACACTTAAATTAACAGGATTGGCAGTTGTATAAGCTATATAGTAACTACCATTGGTTTGCGTGTAGCCGCAATCGTTAAAAATGAAACTATAATATCCTGCTGTACTCATATTCAACCCCATATCATTTCCTGCATTAAAAGCAGAAATACCATTGATTGCATCGATAGTAGCCTGACCGACTCCGGTAAATACCCATTTATTTTGAAATCGATTTGTTATAGGTCCACTGATAAAGAGGAAACCATTACCGCCGCCACCGGCCATATTGATAGGTGTTACATCCCCACCAGTTGCTTGCACGTTGATAGTGGTAGCCCATTGACCTCGGCCATCTGTTGGAATCCCTGTATTCACTGATACTCTTCTAAAGCTGGTAGTGCGATAATCTGAACCATAAGGAGTAGTCGTATATCCATTAAAGGAGCCTACTACCTGAACAGGTTCTCCAGAAAAAATATTTTGAGCAATGGAAGGAAATCCTGCAACTTGTATTAATACAAGCATACAAAAATTAAGTAAATTTTTTTTCATAACGCATTATTTTAATGTGTACTAATTACATATCAAATATAAAAAATAATTCTCGCATACTAAGTCATATTTCTCATTAGCCCTAAACCCAGCACTGTATGGCAGCAAGCCTTTGTACAAGTTTTGACTAGCTATGCTCTAAATATCAATGAGTTGCAAAATATAAAAAGTCATTTCAATGGAAATATTGTAAACAACGATTTCAACTATTTTTTTTACCCTAGGCTAGTTCAAATGTAAGTGCGTTTTTAACCTTGCTTGTAGTATAACTATTACATTATAAAGGAATCAAATACTATAAAATTATTATTTATTCAAGATTACCTTTACTTTATAACCTGAGATAAGCTCAAACAACCATAAATCCTGTGAAAAACACCTACTCTCTGATGAATTAAAAAATTAGTCAGTCTTGAAAAAACCCCTTACGGGGTTTTTTCATTTAGACCATATAGAAGTACAGTATACTCATTAGTTAAACGCTAGATTGATGTGTAGCACAAATACTACAAGCATTTCCTTGAAATTCTACATGGCAGATTTTTATATGTGTCTACTTTTATATCGCATTATTGGAACTCGATTTTTCTATGAAAACACCTGATCACACCTATTTCTAATTACTATCAATTATGTGAAAAAACTCCGGGCTGGGGTTTTTTCATTTTTATAGATACCTCATCCAATAGTAGCTTAATAGTAAGTAGGCCAATTACTACAACCTTTTCCATTAAACACTACAACTGAAAAAAATCATTGCCTGTATTTTTACAATGCATTATTGGAATACGATTTAAGAATCCAAGAGTCCTAAGAAAAACCCTAACACTGATCTAACCTGTAAAGTATTATCAGTACAAACAGACCCCTTTTCAGGGGTTTGTTTTTTTATATCCTTCTTCCTTTGAATTCATCCATTGAATGATATACCCCCATCCATTGCCCAACTACCCTATCAAACCAAGATGCTGGTAATATTCCCTTCACAAAAAACAAGATATATACAATACCAGGCATGCGAACAAAGCGTTTGTTGTTCTCTATTCCCCGTATTATTTTTTTAGCAGCTACAGCTGGCTGTAAGATAGGTATCACCTTACTTTTCACCCCATCAAACATGCCGGTATTGATATAATAAGGTGTAACAGTGGTAACACAGACTGCTGATTTGATTTTCTTCATTTCCAAATACAAAGAATCGCTCCAGCCAATTACAGCCCATTTGCTAGCAACATATACACTCATATTGGGATTGCTGGTCATGCCAGCAGCAGAAGCAATATTAATAAGATGTCCTTCATTCGTTGCAATCATTTCCGCCAAAAATATTTTTGTGAGGTACATCATGGCAGTTACGTTGATGCGCATGGTGCTTTCAATCTCTTGTTCACTATGATTCAAAAACGATTTGCCTACTATAATGCCAGCATTATTAATGAGTATATCAATTTTGCCAACATCTTTTTTAATCAGGGCTGCTGCTGCATGCATGGCAGTTGGATTGGCTATATCAACACAGTAGGCAAATACATTAAAACCCCTTTCTTTTAAACCCTTCGCTGTAGATTCCATCATGCCCTCATTGATATCCCAAATCACCAAGGTTTGAAGACCCTTTTGCAATAATAAATCACCCATTAATTTACCAATACCCGAAGCAGCGCCGGTAATCAAGGCTATTTTATTTCTTATAGTACTCATGCCTTTAAAATTAATGCAATGCACTTTATTAGTATGTATTGGTCATGTCTTCATCCACACAAATAATAAAATCAGCTTTATTTTTATTTTCTTCCGATAGGTGTTGAATGTCCTTTTGAGAAACGGTGGTAACTGTGGCTAATTTTAAAGCTGGGTTTGTTTTTTGTAAATACCAAACTATGCCATCGTGATTGTCTGAATGGTAACTTCCGTTATAATGTATAAAAAGACTCCCCGGAACGAAATATTTTAATATAAAATACGCCATCGTAGCATCTTTAGAAGCCTGGGCTTTGGGCATATTGGCTGAGCCATGGCCTGCCATCATCGTCATCATATTTTGATATCCAGGCAAAGTAGAATCATAGGCAATAGGCAATGGCGCAATCCAGCTTTTAGCCAAGGTTGGAATGGTATCCAATGCTTCAAATCCACCCTTCGACACAATGGCCGCATATCGCCTTGGAATATTGGTAGCTGCAAAAGCAATCCCCTGTTCTTTTGCAAAATTGACCAATGGTGCATAATCGGTAGGATAATTTTTCCATAGTCGTGCATTACTATCCAACCCTTTGGCAGACAATTTACCTGCCAAATATTGGTCCAATGCAGTTTGATTATCCTGCTCAAACATTTCTGCGCCTAATACAAGACTTCTATTTTCTTTACAATCCTTGGTGATTTCTAATTCCATCCAATGACTGATGGCATTATTATGAAATTCACCAATCAACACAATGTCTTGTTTGGAAAGCTGCCTGATCATTTTGGCATAAGATTGTTTTTTACCTTTTGCATTATAAATAATATATGCAGGTTTTGATTGGGCGAAGCCATTGGCCAAAAAAAATAGCGCAACAGCAAAGAGGAAGTATTTTTTCATACCCGAAAGTTCGGTAATAATAATTACAATCAAATAGGGCTGGAGATAAACTTTATGTCATTCGGTAACTATCATTAAAAACAAACTGCCCCCTGCTTGCAAAGAGGGGGCAGTTTGTCATAAAGAATACTTTTATTTTAATGCTTGTTTGTACTGAGAATAATAAACCATTTTGCCATTTCTGATGCCATTCACATCCGAATACTTAGCCGAATCAATACGACCAGTTGAATAAGTGTCTATTTCTTTATACCAAGTAATGATATAATCCATGCTGTCTTTCACAGAATGATTTTTGGTCCATACTTCCATCATCACCTTTACACTACTCAAACTATCTCTCGATTTTTTCCAAATACCAATCAATGAATCAGTACGCCCGTTGAAAATAAAACCCGTTGCGCCTTCAACACTCATGCTATCCCCCATCGTAGTACGCATGGAGACCAAATCTGCCGCTTCCCAATATTTATAGGTATTTAAAACAAGCAACAAATTGGAATCTGATACATTGTTGGTGAAATCAGAAGTATAGCCTGCTTCATAGGGTAACTTAATAGTATTGCTAGCAGTTGGGCTAATTGCTTTTTCATTACAAGCTGCAATAACAATGGCACATGCGACTAAAGGGAAAAAAATTCTTTTCATTTGAAAATAGTTTAATGGTAAAAAAATGAAATAATCGTCTCGCAAGGGATGTAGCAGGTGGGAGTCTGAAATAGGTACGGTAAAGTAGGCAGAATAAACCAGAAATGCAAGTACAATGGAAAACAGCTTATTTAATACTGCCAACTCAGTAGAATATATTTATTTTTGCGCTCTCTCAGTTAGGGCTGTTAGCTCAGTTGGTTTAGAGCACCACGTCGACAACGTGGGGGTCGCTGGTTCGAGCCCAGCACAGCCCACCTTTTCAAATTAAATCCAATATTTAGTTACCCTATACAATGAAAGCTTGTTCCACCCAATAATAAAACAGTATGAAATTTCTAGTTCGACAATTTTTGTGCCGCTAGTAAGGATATAATAGATACGGTTGTATTCTTTGAATCCAATCCGCACTGATAGATACTTCGATGTTTTTTTGTTCACAAATGGATTTAAAGGCTTGATTAATGCCCAGTAATTTATCGAGGTGTCCGCTTCCTGAAGGATTAGCAGCAGTGGGATAAAGTCTTTCTTTCAGCTGCTGTGGATATAGTTGAAATAAGGTGGTTATTATTAAAATCCCCAATTCGACAGGTCTCAATAAATCAATGTCTTTTATTTCAATATCCATTCCAAAGCAATTCACTCCTTTATACAAACCCTCTGTTGGAATAAATTGGCAGGCTTTACAATCAATTGCTATTTCTCCTTTTGCACTAATGGCATTAATAAATACCTCCTTATTAATCCAGGGTGCTCCTATGCGCATAAAGGGAAAGTCTGTTCCCCGGCCTTCACTTACATTCACCCCCTCTAATAATCCCATACCAGGATATAGAAAAGCAGTTTGAGTAGAGGGCATTGCTGGTGAAGTAGGTACAAATTTAAAATGCTTTACTGCATTGAAGTGGCGATGGTAGCCTTCCATTTTAATTACCTCTACTGGGCAACTAGAGATTTTTTCTGCTGCAAAATAAAGTGCTAATTCTCCCAATGTTGTGCAATGGCGGATGGGGATATTCCAACGGCCGATAAAAGAGGAACATCGCAATTCGTCTAGCCATGGACCCTCCGTTTGTGATAGATTTGCACCGATGGGATTGGGCCGATCCAATATCAACAATTTGATATTGCATTTTGCTGCTGCCTCCATTGTATGCGTCATAGTCCACAAGTAAGTATAAAAACGACACCCAATATCTGGCACATCAAATAGTAGTAAGTCGAGGTCATTCAAGTCAGCAGCAGTTGGCGCCAATTTTTCACCATATAAACTGATGATAGGCAAACCTGTGAGAAGGTCAATAGCATCTGATTGTCCTACCCCATCTGCACCAATACGAGCAATACCATGTTCGGGAGAAAATAATTTGACAAGCTGAAGGCCTGCCAATTGCATTGCAACACGACTTTGTATTCCTTCTGCAGTTGTAGCTGCATCGTTTGTAACCAACCCAATCCTTTGGCCTTTGTATAAAGCTGCATTTCGAATCAATACATCTACCGCAAACAGGAAAGCGTTTTCCATTTTATTAAATATTCTACTAAAATAACCCATTCAGATTAAAAAATAAAGTGTAGTTTGTATGCTTATCATATGCATTAAATAATTAAACCGATGCCATCTACCAAATCTTATGCAGCGCAGTCTGCTACCAGTCCCCTTGCTGCTTGGACCATTGAAAGAAGGAGCCCAAAGCCACATGATGTACAAATAGATATTTTGTATTGTGGTGTTTGCCATAGCGATCTTCATTTCGCACGTAACGACTGGGGTATGAGTATGTATCCAGTTGTGCCAGGTCATGAAATAGTTGGCAAGGTAACGGCTGTTGGTGCGCATGTTAAAAAATTCAAAGTCGGAGATATTGCAGGCATTGGTTGTTTGGTTGACAGTTGTCGGGAATGTGACAATTGCAAGGAAGGCTTGGAACAATATTGTGCAGAAGGTGCCGTGTTTTCGTATAATGGAATGGAAAGAGATGGATCGGGTGTAACCTATGGAGGCTATAGTAAAAATATTGTATGCCATGAAGATTTTGTATTACACATTGATGCTTCGCAACCACTAGAAGCTGTTGCACCTTTACTTTGCGCTGGTATCACTACTTATTCGCCCCTTCGTCACTGGAAAGTTGGCCCTGGGCAGAAAGTTGGTATTTTAGGACTAGGTGGACTTGGGCATATGGCTGTAAAACTGGCTGTATCAATGGGAGCAGAGGTAACTATGTTGAGCCATACTGCTTCTAAGGCGGCAGATGCCAAAAGATTGGGCGCGCATAAATTTGTATTAACTACCGATGAAGCACAAGCGAAATCTGTTAGTAATTATTTTGATTTTATACTAGACACCGTTTCAGCAGCCCATGACTATAATTTTTATCTAGGAATGCTGCGTACCAGTGGCACCATGGTTTGTGTAGGGGTACCGCCACCTGCTCCTCCTATTGCAGCCTTCAACTTAATTTTCCAGAGAAGAAGTCTCGCAGGATCACTGATTGGAGGTTTGCCTGAAACACAAGAGATGCTAGATTATTGTGCAAAACACCAAATTGTCAGTGATGTAGAGGTGATAGCTATGAGAGATATTAATGAAGCCTATGAGCGCATGCTAAAAGGTGATGTACGATATCGATTTGTCATTGATATGGCAACACTTTAGACGCTATTTATAAATTTGAAGCGAGATTCAACAGGCTAATAGAATTACAACTGCAGGATCTCGCCTTTTATTTTTTGAAATATTTACCCACGACTGGCAATTTTGCCAACTCCTTTGCTTCTACCCTACTAACAAACCAGGCAAAGAAGACAAACAATAAAGTGGCTGTCAATAAAGAGAACCATAGTTCAGTAGAAAGATAATTTATCAAGGCCAAGTGTACTAAATAAATCAACACTACTAATACAATATAGGCAATCAGTTTTTTCTTGGCATAAGGAACAGGGTAATATTTTTGCCCCAGCATATAACTGCTCACCATCATAAACAAATAACAACTAAATGTAGCAATGGCAGCACCAGTATAATGAAGACGTGGAATTAAGAGCACATTCAATACAATTGTTATAGCCGCTCCAATTATTGTAATGATTGCTCCATACATATTTTTATTGGTGAGTTTATACCAAACGCTTAGGTTGTAATAAATACCCAAAAATATATTTCCCAATGCAAGTAAGGGCACAACCTGTAAACCTTCCGCCCAACGTGGGTTTGCCAGGTGAATAAAGATCCATTTAAAAACATCGAGGTATAAGCCAATTAATAAAAACATAAAGCAACAGGCAATCACAAAAAATTTCATAACCCTAGCATAAGTGCGAGGCGCATTTTCTTCTTGGCTCCTGTTAAAAAAGAATGGTTCAGCTGCCATGCGAAATGCCTGAATCATTATCGTAATCAACAATGCCAATCTAAATATATTGGCGAAAATACCTAGTTCATGATTGGCTTGTTCGATGGGCAGGTCTACAACATGCCGGTATATCAACCTGCTCAGCACATCATTAATCATGCCTCCTAGTCCAACGACAATTAATGGCATACTATACTGCATCACTTCTTTCCAGAGCTTGACACTGAATTTCAATTTAACCTGTTTGATTTCCTTACTAAGCAATAGCAATGTAAACAAACTGCCACATAAATTCCCTAGCAAATAATAGCCCAGGCCTACTTGAGGATTATAAAATTTTCCAATAAAATGTGCTGGATTATGAGCAAGTATTTTTGGAATAACGCCTAAAAACAAAATAACAACAGCGAGGTTAATAACGATTCCGGATATACGCGCAAAGGCATAATATTTGGGCCTGTTTTCCTGCCGCAGTTTTGCAAAAGGTAAAGTATTTAGGTTGTCAACTGCAATGATGGCCATCATCCAAAGCAGGTATTCGGGATGTGCTGTAAGGTCGGCCGCATCGGCTAAAAATCCTTTGCATACAAAAAGTAGCACTGTAAAAAGTATGCTACTAAAAAACAAGGAAAGTGATAATGTACTATAGAGTTTTTGTTTATCATGGGTAAGCGAAAATCTAAAATAAGCGGTTTCTAGTCCATAGGCATAGAGTACATTTAAAAAGGGAATGAGGGTATATACCTGTACTAGGTCGGCGGTTTTGGCAGGCATATCTATGAAGAATGGCAGCGCCATATTCATCAGGTAGCCCAAAAAGCGGCTAGCGATGGTTGGTATTCCATACCACAATGTTTGTCCGGCCAGTTTCTTTATTCCGCTCAAGCTGATTTTAATTTGCTGTCAAATTTACCTTTATAATTTTTAATTTGGACATTGAATTATCAGATGATTGTATATCTTAACAAAATCTATCTTTACATTAATTAAAACAAAACCAACATGAAAAAAATATGTTTATGGTCCATTATGCTATCGATAGCAATAGCTTCAAAGGCACAAAGCCGTACCAGTACAGTTGAATATGCCAAGGTTAATCGGCAGGCTATTATCAATGAAATACCCTTTTCTGAGAAAACCGTTCGCAATGCGATAGAGGACAAAATGGGTAAATCAGGTTATAAATCCAAAGAGATGAAGGGGTATAATGTATACCGGGGGGTTAAATTATCCGAAATTGGGGCCGACTCCTATGATATGTATTTTATGGTAGACAAGAAAAGCCGTAAAGACAAGGATGCTTCAATAATTACCTTATTACTGACCAAGGGCTTTGATAATTTTGTCAGCGACTCTACCGATGCAACGGTTATCAATAATGCTAAAAAATATATGAATAATATCAAATTAATGATTGGCGCTTACGATTTAGAGCAACAAATATTGGATCAAGAAGAGTCGGTAAGAAAGGCGGAGAAGAAGAAAGCTGATTTACTAGAGGATGCTGACAATTATCAGAAAAAATTGAAAAATCTGCAGGATGATATAGAAAAAAATATTGAAACACAAAAGACACAGCAAACAGAATTGGAAAAACAAAGACAGATTTTAGAAACGCTTAAATCAAAAAGAGGGCAGTAATAAAAGATGCCGATAAATAAAAAACCCGGAGCATGCTCCGGGTTTTTTATTCAATATTATTCGAGGAAATTAATATCCAGGATTTTGAACTACGATTGGGTTTTGCACCACTTCAGTAGCTGGAATTGGCCATAAGAATCTGAAATCGCTATAAGGAATAGCAGCTTGTCCGGGAGTATAACCAGCACCGCAAACAAAATTCGCTAAACCATCTATACCATTTACTGCTTTAGCAGGAATACCACCTGTAGTGAAGTTAGGATCAACTGCGTTACGAGAAATATCGCCCCAGCGCTTACCTTCTGCCAAGAATTCAATTCTTCTTTCCAATAAAATGGCAGCAATCAAAGCATTTTTAGTAGCAAATCCACCTGCGGTATATTGTTCAACTGCAGGGTTTGCCAAAGATCTATTTCTTACAATGTTTAATAAATCAACTGCTCTGGTAGAAACTGCTGCAGCATTCCTTGCTTCTGCTTCTGCCTGTGTTAATAAAACTTCGGCATAGCGAATTTGAGGAGCAAAATCATCTGATGTTGTATATTTTCTGTATTTGGTAGAAAACTGACTTTGGTTTCCAGATGCGTTAGTAGTAGCTGCAACCAATGATGTACGACGTTTATCGGTACATAACCAACCTGCATTATTCCAAATAACAGGAGAAACAGACACCAATCCCCTTGCACCAAAACCGGCGCCACCATACATTTTAGGAAGAACACCATTTACATTCGGAGCATCCAAAGGATCATTACGAATGGAGAACATACTTTCCACACTTGCATTATCTGCAAAAGGTCCATCAGGATTTGCAGTTAATGACCAAGAACCAATGGGGCAAACAGGAGCCGTCCATGGCAAAGGCGTGATGGTAGCAGGAATCAATTTATTACCTTCTGTAATTACACCTGCCCAATCACCCTTATGTAATTTAATACGCATTTTTAAAGCAACGGCTGCTGCACGAGTAACACGCACATTCTTTGTAGCTGGTGAAACAAAACTTGCTGGAACAGCTGTTAAATTAGTTTCAACAAAATCAAGATCAGTTAAAATATTATTATAAATAGTAGCTACTGTTGCGCGTGGCGTAGCACGAATCAAATTCACAGCATCGCTAGAGTTAATTGGAAAATCTCTCCAGGGAACACCTAATTGTGTACCATTACCATCCATATAAGGACGGGCAAAATGTATTAACAGTTCATGATGAGCCATAGCTCTCAAGAAACGACATTCTGCTTCATATTGCAAAGCAACTGCAGAAGTTAAAACATTCTTCCCACCAGCTTTTCTAAATCCATCAATGCCCACATTTGCTTTATTGATTAAAGCATACAAAGTATTCCACATGGCAACATTATTCGCTGTAGTAGCATTGTAAGTTGCCTGGTAAGTTACCTGAAAGAAAGCTTGAACATTCAGCATGTCTTCCCCTCGGCAATCACCTTGTTCAATATTGGCTGCACCAAATGGATAGCCTCTGAAACTACCATCAGTATATGCGCCACTTTGAGCTGCGTCATACACTCCGTTCAATGATAAAAGACAACGATCAGCTGTTTCAAATGCACTAGCATCTGTAACAGAATTGAAAGGCGTTGTATCTAATTGTTTTTTGCAACTACTGGCTGTAAACAGTCCGAAGAAGCATAAAAAAATGATAATGACTTTATTCATGATAAAATTATTTTTTGTGTTGTTTAATTAGAAACCAAGTGAAATTCCCATTGAAATTGTACGTAACTGTGGAGATACCGCAGCATCCAAACCAGCAGAACTGATATTATCAGGATCAGCACCTTTGTATTTAGTCCATACATACAAGTTTTGACCTTGTGTGAAGAAACGTACAGTTTTCACGATTCCACGAGTTTTTTCTTCAATCCTTTTGCTATCCAAAGTATAACTGAATACCACGTTCTGCAATCTCAAATAATCACCTTTTTCTACAAATCTTGAGTTGGCATTTTGGTTAAGGCTGATGGCATTACCTGCACCAAAAAATAATTTAGGTACAGAAGTGATATCACCTGGCTTGGTCCAACGAGTAAGAATTTCTTTTCCGTTGTTTTGGAAACTTTGGTTGAATAAAGCTTCTTGACTGGTAATATTCATGATTTTGTTTCCACCAGAATACCTTAACATGAATTCAAATTCAAATCCTTTATAACGGAATGTATTGGTTAAAGCACCAAACCATACTGGAATACCAGATCCTAATTTTTTACGATCATCAGTACTCAATGTTGTTCTAACCCCTAGGATGGGATCGCTTTTGCTCAATGCATAATAATAACCACCGATTACACCGCCAGCGTTCAGGTTCATTTGAATTAAAGAACCATCTGCTTTATAATACATCGGGTTGCCATTAGCGCTATTTACGCCAGCATATTCATACCCATAAATAATATTGATAGGCTCGCCTACTTTAATAATATTATAAGAACCATCAATAAACGGAACAGGCACACCACCTACATTGTATAATTTAGTAACCTTGTTCTGTACATTAGAATAATTAAAATTCACATCCCAACTGAAGTCTTTTTTATTCATCACATTGAAACCAAGAGACAATTCAATACCCTTGTTTTCCATGCTTCCGATGTTTTGAGAAATCGCATTTCCTGGAACACCTGCACTAGGAGGTGTAGGTACTCTTAATACGATATTATTAATGTCGTTTTTAAACCAATCGGCTGTCAATGTCATACGACCATTGAACAACTGCATATCAACACCCACATCATATTTAGCATTGGTTTCCCATTGTAATAATGGATTGCCTACTAAATTGGGAGCAATACCACCAATATTTCCATAATTGGCTGAACCAAAAGTGCTCAAGTATGGATAACCACCCAAGGTATTACCTACTTTAGCATAGGAAGCTTTGATTTTGAATTCGTTGATTCCTTTGCTCAGGACAGGTGAATTTTTCCAGAATTTCTCCTGTGAAGGTCTCCAACCTACTGAGATACCAGGGAACACACCATATTTTTTTCCTGGAGCCAAAGCGCTCTGACCATCCCGACGCACGGTAGCTTGTAAGAAATATTTATTCTTGAAATCATAGTTGAATCTTCCAAACAATGATTCCAATGAATTTTTGTCGTAGTTACCCCCTACAGTTTGAATAGAACCAGCGCCAGAGATTAAGTTCTCTTTGATGTAAAACAAATCGGAGATATTAGTTGCACTAGCTGATAAGAATTTATAGGTTTCTTTTTGTAATTCATGACCTGCAGTTAAGAAGAAATTATGTTTCCTAGCTAAGGTTAAATTATAATTGATATAATTTGAAACAACAAAACGCAACCAGGTTTGATCCGAGTTGAATAAAGAACCATTTGTTCCACCAGCAGCAGTTCCAAATCCATCACCGTGCAGGGGAGTCAAGCCTTGGTAGCTATAATCATTCAACATATCCACGCCCAACTGTGTTCTGAATTTTAATCCTTTCACAGGTGTTAATTCCATGAAGGTATTATTGATTAATCTATATTTATCAGAATAGTTCTTATTATAACGCAAAGTAAAAGCTACGTTACTAAAGTTATCATCCACTGATTGAGAATTGGCACCAGGTTGCATATTGCCGTTAGCGGGATAATTAATATTCCATCCGCTTGCAGTAGCTGCGTAGGGAGAAACATTGGGAAGCAACCGCAAGGCAGATGCAATAGAACCGCCCAAAGCATTGGATCCATTATTTTGATCCCCATCTTCTTGACGACTGATACTAGTATTGTTTCCAATTTTAAAGAATTTATTGGCTTCGTGTTCGATATTCATTCTTACACGATAGGCTTTATTATAATTACTAATTATAATACCTTTTTGATCGGAGTAGTTTAAAGAGAAATAATAGGTAGTCTTATCTCCACCACCTTGTAAACTGATGGTGTGATTCATTACAGTGGCATTTTTATTCATTACCATTCCTTGCCAATCGGTATCAAATGAACCTGCAGAAGGGTTGGTGTTAGCTCTTGCTGCTAAACCTGCATTGCGCAATTTTTCATTAGCAATAGTAATAAAATCAGCTGCATTCAATAAATCAAATCTTTTCAAAGCACCTGAATAACCAACAAAAGCATCATATGTTATTTTAGATTTTCCCTTAGTTCCTTTCTTTGTAGTAATCAAAATAACACCCCCAGCAGCACGTGAGCCATAAATAGCCGTTGCAGAACCATCTTTCAATACTTCGATATTTTCAATATCTGAAGGGTTGATATCGCCCAACGTATTTGAATTGGTTGTTGCGGCAAGATTACCAGAGATAATGGGGGTACCATCTACAACAATCAATGGATCGTTATTCTGACTAATAGAATTGGTACCTCTTATTCTGATACGGGCAGGAGCATTAATTAAACCACCTGCATTGGTTACCTGAACCCCGGCAGCACGTCCAGCCAATTGTCTATCAATTGAAGGACTAACTAAGTTTGCAAATTGCTTGGCATCCACTTTAGAAGAGGAGCCAGTAAAGGCCTTTTTTTGCTGCGTACCATACCCAACTACAACTACTTCCTCCATTTTGGTGTCAGCAGGCTGAAGGGATACAGACAAATTCAGCAATTTTCCAACTGCGAGTGTGGCTGACTGATAGTTTACGTACGAAAAAATGAGCACTCTTGCCGTAGCAGAAATTTTGAGGCTATACTTACCGTCATTATCAGTTTGGGTGCCGTTCTTTCCATCAGGAGTGCCTACTGAAACACCTGCCAAAGGCAGATTCTTTTCGTTGGTTACCACGCCACTGATGGTACGGTCTTGTGCGGCTGCGTTTAACACTAGGAAAAACATCGCCGTAAGGGATACAATCAATTTTCTCATTTGCATAATAGTTTATAAGTGACAAATATAGTCCACAAACCCTGTAAAAATCAAATATTGAGACAAGTTTTTGCCCATTTTAGCTGCTTCAAGGGCAATTAAAGGGGGGCAAGTCAAGGCGTTAGTATATTTCTATTTACTATTCTTTGTTTTTGGAGCCATCAATAATAACAAAACAGGCAATAAAATTAGATTGGTCAGGGTGGCCGTCAACAAAGTAATAGAAGTAAGCCAACCAAGCGCCTTGGTACCGCCAAAATCGCTGAAGCAAAAAATAATGAAGCCAGCCACCAATACCAAGGAGGTATAAACAATACTCAATCCGGTATGCCGAATGGTAGCATTCACGGTGGGCAAAACCTGTTGGTGATAGGTGCCTAATTCCTGTTTATAATTCACCAGAAAACGTATGGTAATATCAATGGCGATGCCCAAGGCAATGCTAAAAACCAATACAGTACTGGGTTTGAGTGGTACCCCCACCCAGCCCATAACGCCTGCTGTTATAACCAATGGAATGAGGTTTGGAATAAGAGAACAAACCAAAATTCTTACGGATTTGAACAGGTATAACATACAAGCAGCAATCAATAAAAAGGCCCAAAAAATACTTTCTTTCAGTCCGCTAATGATAAATTTACTCCCTTCTAAAAAAGTAATACTCGTACCCGTTAGTACTACTTTATATTGAGCCGTGTCAAATAATTGACCAGCCCTGTTTTCAATTCCTTTTAATATGGCTGGCAGCTTCTCGGTACCCACATCAGCCATGTTTACGCTGATTCGGGTTCGTTGCCTGGCCGTATCGATAAAAGACGTCAGCATCTTGCTGAAATTATTATTCTTATTACTATCCGACTTATTGGGACGCAGGTATTCGCCTACAAATGCACCATCAAAAGCATTGGGCAATGCATAATTAAACCTGTCTTCGTCATAAAATGATTGTTTGGCAAATTTCAAACCCTCTGCCACCGACATGGGGCGATTCATTTCATCCTGAGCGGCAATATACTGAGCCAGTGAATCCACTTTTTCAAATACTGCTAGGGCGCGCATCCCCGATAATCCATTGCGTTTTTTGGTATCCACTACTATTTCCAATGGCATCACCCCTTTGAAATTTTTCTCAAAAAACTTCAAGTCGGTATAGATTTTATCTGTTTTTGGCAAATCATCCACGATAAATCCCACTGTGCGCAGTTGCAAAATTCCAGCAACGGCCATAATCAATAGAAAGGCCGTAGTAATGTATACCGTCTTTTTATGGTGTAAAACCCAATATTCAATTTTTAGCAAGAATGTGGTCACTAATTTATTGTTCAAGTATTTGGTCTGCGACTTATTGGGTGCAGGCAAATAACTAAGTACGCCAGGCAATAGAATAAATGAAATAACAAAAATCAGCATGATGCTAATCCCTGCTACCATTCCAAATTCTTTTAAAATAGCACTACTGGTAAATGCAAAAACGGCAAAACCAATTGCAGCGGTGATATTACAAAACAAAGTAACCACCCCCATCTTACTCACCATCTTAACCAAGGAATCATTTTTAGAATGTCCATCCAGGTAATTAGTATGATACTTATTGATAAAATATATACAATTAGGAATGCCGATTACTACTACAAGTGGTGCCACCAAGGCCGTGAGTAAGGTGATTTTATACCCCAACAACTGCAAGACGCCCAAACTCCAAACCACACCCAATATCACTACCGTCAATGAAAGTAAAGTGGTACTGATGCTTCTAAAGAATAACAATAATATCAAAGCACTTAATAATATTGAACCGATTAAAAAGAAACGCATTTCTTTTTGTATCCTATCGCCTACCACTGTTCTAATTAAGGGCAACCCACTTAAATGGGCTTCAATGCCGGTTTTGTTTTCAAAGTTTTTAACCGCTGCTGCAATAACTTCTACTACTTGTGTACGCTTGGGCGAACCTATTATTTCTTTATTGATTTTAACTCCAATCAAATAGGCATTCGTGGCTGGATTGTATAATAAGGACCGATAAAAAGGAAGATTCTTGAACACTGCGGTAGAGGAATCCAAGGCCAATTGATTGGTAATGGTATCAGGAAATATTTTTAATGGCACCAATTTCTCTGTGAGCGAATCTTTTCTTAAATGTATGGTGGTAGGGATGCTTAAGACATCTTCTACATGAGGTATTGCCTTTAATTGTTGGTGGAGCTTTTTATACTCATTAAAAATATCCAACTTAAAAAACTGTTCTGTTTGTATTCCTATAACGAGTAGATTACCATCATCCCCAAATTTTTCTTTAAAAGATAGATAGGCTTTGTATTTAGGATTATCTGTTGGAATAGCCCTTGTAAATTCATAACTTAATTTAACCTTGCTCGCATAATAAGCCATCAACGCAGAGCTTGCAAACAAGACCAATAAGAGGGGAAAGCGGAATTTAATTACAAACTGACCCAAACGTTGCCACATGACCAATAAATTGAAATGAATAATTGGAAATAATTTGCAAAGAAACTCATTTTATGCGGCTTCACCATAAACTAGGTTTGAAATATTCTAAGACTAAATAGGGGAAACGCGCTCGCAGCCCCATCCCATCTCCATTGCTGATGAAGTTTATTTACTTTTGAGCTACTGGGTAATCAGAAATGAGATTGACTGATTCATACTATTAAGATGAGGAGATCACTGTTTGTTTTTTTTATTGGCTGTTTATTGGTGCCCTATACAAAGGCGCAAATACCTCCTATTGGTCAATGGCGTACTCATTTACCCTATGGCATTGGAGTAGAGACTAAAATTGTGGGATCAAGCATCTTTTGTAGTACCCCTTACAGTTTATTTAGCTACCATACAATCACCAAAGAGCTACAACAGTATAATCGAATGACCGGACTTTCAGAAACCGGTATCAGTCATTTTAATTACGATAAAAATAGCGACCAAATGGCCATTGCCTATACCAATAGCAATATTGATATAATGACCAATAAACAGATTTATTCTATTGATGGTATCAAAAGAAAAAACATCAACGGTGATAAAAATATTTATTCCATAGATTTTATTAATAACAATGCATTCCTTGGTACTGGATTTGGAATAGTGAAGGTCGACCTCGATAAAAAAGAAATCAAAGAAACCTATTACCCAAGTAGCAATGGAAGCAATATTAAAGTAAACAGCATTTGCCAGGAAGCTGGGTTTCTATATGCTTGTACCGCGGAAGGGCTTAAAAGAGCCGTATCAAATAGTAGCCTAATTGATTATCACAATTGGCAAGCGGTGCCGGGTCTTAGTACAAGTGGCTGCAACACTATACTATTATTTGGCAGCAAATTAATTTTGCTAAAAAACGATTCTTTGTTAATTAACCAAAATGGTAATTGGATAAATTGGTATGATGACAATTGGCATATCGAACGAATGCATATCAGCGGCAATCAACTGCTGCTTTGCGAAACTTTGCCAAATACCGACGGAAGAGTATTAGCAATGGATAATAACGGTATTGTTTCCACTACCATTCAATCAGTTGGAAAAATAAAAATGCCCTCCGATGCTGTACAAATGAATGGTGATTATTATATCGCCGACCTATTTGGGGGATTGAGAAAATTAAGTGGCAGCAATATTGAAACCGTCATTCCGAATGCGCCCTTTGAAAAAAATACAGGGGCCATGATATTCCACAATAACAAATTAGTTGCTTGCGCTGGCGCTGTCAATGATGCATGGAATTACACCTATAACCGGAATGGATTGTTTCAAATGGAAAAAGATGATTGGATTTTTTACAATCAATATAATTACCCCATGCTAGACAGCTGTATGGATATTATAACCGTAGCTGCTAACGCAACAAGGAACGAATTATACTATGGCAGTTTTGGAGGCGGTCTTATTCAATTAACCGACAACAACCAACTCAAAATATACAAGCAAAATACAGGGCTGAAGGAAGTGGTGGGTGATCCTGGCAATTATCGAGTAAGTGGCTTAGCCTTTGACCAAGATCAACAACTTTGGATAAGCAATTACGGATCTCCTTCACCATTAGTTGTTAAGAAAACTGATCATACTTGGAAATCTTTTTCACTTCCCTTTTATGTAACTGAAAACGCAGTTGCTCAAATTATTCTGGATGCGTTCAATCAAGTATGGGTAGTGGCGCCGAAGGGTAACGGACTCATTTGCTTTAATCATGGAAACAACATTGACAATCTTGGTGATGATCGCTGGAAGTTTTTTCGAACTGGTGCTGGGAATGGTAATTTACCCGATAATGAAGTGTATTGCATTGCCAAAGATAAAGATGGGTTTATATGGGTAGGGACGGGTAAGGGAATAGCACTCATTTCTTGTGCCGGTGAAGTTTTTTCAACCGGCTGTGAAGCCAGTTTACCCATCGTACAAAATGGAAATTTCAATGGATATTTATTAAGTAATGAATCGGTGAAATCTATTGCAGTAGATGGCGCTAATCGGAAATGGGTGGGCACTAAAAATGGAATTTGGCTCCTCAGCGCTGATGGTGAAAAAACGATTTATCGATTCACGGAGGACAATAGCCCTTTGCTTAGTAATGATATCAAAAGTATTGCCATCGACCCGCAAACTGGGGAAGTATTCATTGCTACTAGTAAGGGACTTTGTTCGTTTAGAAGTACCGCTAAAGAAGGAACTGAAAAAAATGAATCGGTATTGGTATTTCCCAATCCTGTTCCGCCAGACTACAATGGCCTGATTGCAGTGAAAGGATTGGTTAATAATGCAATTGTAAAATTCACCGAATTGGATGGAAGATTGGTATATCAAACCCGTTCATTAGGTGGGCAGGCTATTTGGGATGGAAGGAACTACAAAGGCAGTAGGGTTAGTAGTGGTGTATACCTAATATTAATAACCGATGAACAGGGAAAAGATAAAATGATTGGCAAATTGTTTTTTATAAAATAGTAGGAGATTGCATCCATGACACATAAAACAAAGGGTATTGTTTTAAAATCTATTAAGTATGGCGAAACCAGTTTAGTGGTAACCATCTTTACTGAATTATTTGGTGTGCAAACCTATATGGTCAATGGTGTTAGAACGAGCAAACAATCAGCCGCCAAAGCAAACCATTTTCAACCTACAGTAATATTAGATTTGGTAGTATACCACCATGAACAGAAATCTATTCAGAGAATAAAAGAATTTCAATTTGCCCATTTGTATCAGCACATTCTATCTGATGTAATCAAAAACAGTATTGCACTCTACCAAGTTGAACTCTTGTATAAATGTCTCAAACAACCAGAGACCAATGAAGCTCTTTTTGCTTTTTGTGAAGACGCCTTTAAAATGCTGGATACCGCTTCCAATACAGTGGCAGCAAATTTTCCTTTGTTTTTTTCTTTACAACTTAGTTATTTTTTTGGCTTTCGTCCCCAGCAATTATCACAGGAAGGAACAGCCAATGAGGTTAATACTGGATGTTGGTTTGATTTGAAAGAAGGCTATTTCAGCAATCAACCACCGGCACATGCACAATATATTGAAGGAGAATTAGCTATTTTAACTTCAGAATTATTGAAAGTGATGCATCCTGTTGAATTGGAATCATTCGCATTACACCATGACACTAGAAGACAATTGCTACAATATTATCAGGAATATTATTCGCTGCACGTGCAGGATTTTGGGCAAATGAAAACCATGAAAATTCTATCAGAAGTTATTTGATTTGCTTATTTTATTCCTTTATTTCAAATAAAAATAACTGTGATTTTTCGAGGGGATTAAAATTGTTGTCCGCTACAAAAACTAAGGTCTTATGACCATTCGGCAAAACGGGTCCAAAGCAAACACCTTCAACATTGTCAGTATAAATTCCCAAATCATCCATATTTAACAAAAGCCGTTTGGTTGCAGGAATAAAATTGGTATTCTCTTTTAAATTAGATTGGCTGATATCGGTAGCAGCAGAAAGATCTGCAATAAAGAGGCGAATCGTACAGGGCAATATGCCAGTGGAAAAAGACCTTTCCATCACCAATAATTTATGGTTGCCAATACTTAAAATCTCTGGAACACCATTTACTTTAAATGCTGTTGGAGGAGTTGGAGGATGCGCAATGGGTTCCAGTTTATAAGCATACTGTGCCTTACAGGAACCGGTTTTTACATCAAATTGATTGATGCGAATATAGGCGCCATTTTCAGTAAGGTCGGCCCGAGGGCCATCCTCATACAGTGGCTCTTCAACATTTACATAAAGCGTTTTATAATTATCGGCAAAACTCATGCCTTCTAGCACTCCATTTTGGCGGGGACCCGATTCAATTGATTGCATGCGAAGATTAGCGGGCAAGGGAATACTTTTTGTAAAATTCCCCGCTACACTTATAAAGTGAATTGATGGGTCTTCTAATATGGTATCTTTTGCTTTTACAATTCTCTCCCCTTCGCTGCTCCAAACCAATTGATTGGTTATTGGGTTGTAGCGAATCGATTCCGGATCAGGTGTATGCAATGCATCTTGTTTATTATTCGGATAAACTTGCCCGTTAGCTTGCAACATAAAATGCACCTTCAGCAATTCTACATTGTTAATGCCTTGTTGATTGCAGTCGATGCGGGCGGTGTAAAATCGGGCAGGGTTTTTATCGCTACGGTCATCACAGATAAAATAATAAATGTTTTTCTTGGCATCGTAATCGATACCTGATAATCCGCCCACCGTTGTGCTGTCAAATTTTAAATTATGTGGAATTTCATAAGTGCCAAGCAAACTAATAGACTTGATATCAACTACTGATTGTTCAATATGTTTTATCGAGTTACAGGCGTTCAGTACCAACAGTAGCAGTACAACAGCATAAAGATTTATTTTTTTCATACCCATTTTAGCAACGAACCATATTGTTATTAATAATTGTACAATGAACATTTAAATAATCCTTCTGCTACTTGAATGAACCAAGTCTTCTTTGTTTTCCATTCCTTCTAATAATACCAATCCGGGTACCTTGCCTTTTTCAAAGCTACCCAATTGATGTTGCATATTTAGTGCATGTGCTCCATTAATGGTTGCCCATTGCAAAAGCGTGGAAGTTGGTATTGTTGGATAATGTTTTTTTAACACTTTAATCTCTTCCCACACACTCAACTGGTGATTACTGGCGAGGCTATCGGTACCTATTACCAATGCATGACTATAAGGCAAAAGTGCTGGCAGATTTGGCAAACTATTGCTGATATACAAATTGGCATTGGGACACAAACACAAATAGCAGGATTTTCCAATCGATTGTTGTTGATTTAAAAAAATCAAATCATCCGTATTGGTAACCACATTATGAACCAATAATAAGGACTGCTGCTTATTAAAATAGGGTATCCATTTTTGTAAACTAGTTGTGCCACTTGGCTGAAAGGAACTGGCATCAATATTCAATTGCTGAAACATCTCCATAAACGCTCCCGTGCCGGTTTGAAAAAGTTCGTTCTCCTCAATGGTTTCTTGATTATGAATACTCAATAATTGCTCGGCAGTTTCTTGATTGATTAAATCAAATAATTCGGCAGAAACTGAGTAGGGAGCGTGCGGTACTATTGTAGAAGCAGGAAGTGCTGTATTTGGCAGGGAGAGTTCGTCTTTGAATTTGTTGACCAATTCAATGCCTGCTTGAATTCTGTTTTGGGCAAGAAATGCAGGCACCCCGCTAATTTCAATAAAATTATGATAGCGCAATCGGCCATTTTTTTTCTGTTGGATACTGAGTTCATTATTACAGATATCACCCACTGCAACTATTCCGCTTTCCCACATCTGCTTTTCGGCTGCTGCTATAGATTGATAGATGAATTCCTCATCAGATTTACGGAGTTGTACAATTTGTAAGATGAATTCAGTAAGTCCGGTATGAATGGGAATCATTCCCTTCATGTGTGAAAGCTCCAAATGGCAATGGGCATTGATAAATCCCGGGCAAAGAAAGCCTGTTAATTGGGTGATTCCATCCCCGGCTTCTTTTTCATCCTTAATATCTACCACCAGCCCTTGATCGGTGGTTATCAGCACCTGATTGGGGCCTAGCCAGCTATTTCCAGAAAAAATATCATTCGCCTGCCATTTCCTGTAATTCATCTCCATTGATTTGATTTACCTTCGCACACTTTAATTATGTTTCCAAATGTATCGTTTGGAAATCGAATTTAGAATATAATTATTTATGCTTGATAAACTGGATGCCATAAAGGGCAGGTTTGATAACCTGGGCGTAGCCCTTACCAACCCTGAAATTGTAAGTGACAATAAAAAATTTACTGCTACCAGCAAGGAGTATCGTAGCCTGGAAAAAATCGTCAATGCTCGAAATGAGTATGTAAAAACATTGGATGATATTGCCTTTAACAAAGAAGTATTGGCTGGGGATGATGATGAAATGAGGGAATTGGCAAAAATGGAATTGCCTGGTTTGGAAGAAAAAAAATTGCAACTGGAAGCTGCCTTAAGGAATATGTTAATTCCCAAGGATCCATATGATGAAAAAAATGCGATTCTTGAAATCAGGGCTGGCACCGGTGGAGATGAGGCCTCTTTGTTTGCGGGAAATTTATTGAGAATGTATCTAAAATATTGTGAGAAAAAGGGTTGGAAAACCGCGATACTCAGTGAAAGCGAGGGTACTGTTGGGGGATATAAAGAAGTACAAGTAGAAGTGGTGGGTGATGATGTGTATGGTGTTCTGAAATTTGAAAGTGGCGTACATCGTGTTCAACGGGTTCCAGATACCGAGGCTAGTGGCAGGGTGCATACTAGTGCCGCTACAGTTGCAGTAATGCCCGAAGCCGAGGAGATAGATTTTGAATTAAAGGAAAGCGATGTAAAAATGGAAACGGCCAGAAGTGGTGGTGCAGGAGGGCAAAATGTAAACAAAGTAGAAACAAAGGTTTTTTTGACTCATAAACCAACAGGCTTAGTAGTGGTATGTCAAACAGAAAGAAGTCAGTTGGGAAATAGAGAAAAAGCAATGGACATGCTTCGTACAAAACTATATGATGAGGAAGTAAGAAAAGCAGAAGAAGCCATTGCTCATAAACGTAAAAGTTTGGTAAGCACTGGTGACCGAAGTGCCAAAATACGTACCTATAACTACCCACAGGGCAGGGTTACTGATCATAGAATTGGACTTACCGTATATAATTTGGATGCCGTACTAAATGGAGAAGTGCAGGAGTTTATTGACGCTTTACAGTTTGCTGAAAATGCTGAAAAACTAGCCACACAGCAATAATAGCGGTATTGGTAACTATTCGGCTTATTTTAAATTGAAGGATTTATCCAATAAAGGAATTTGTAATTTATTGTTAAAGCACCCCGTAACTGGGGTGCTTTCTATTTTTAGTTAAACCTGCGTGGTAATTTTATGTCAGAATAAAAAGCTACAGCAATAGAGGTAACGCAAATGAATCGCAAGTAGCAAACAAAATAAAAAGTTCTTTTATACGTTATCAAATAGAGATTGTGGTTAAATACTATGGACGTCTTAAGTAAAAATTAACATTGGCTCAGCAACTTTCGGCATCCCATTTGCGTTTAATCGATAAGAACACATTAAAAACGAATTTTTACATTTTTCTCATAAGCAGTTAGTTTTGGTAAGCGGCCCCTGTTTCTACAGGGGCTTTTTATATGTTGGCTGTCTCCAAAAAATCTTCCCCAAAGCATTGATAAACACAGCAAAAATCTAAATCATGCCATTCCTGATTAAATAAGCCTCCAAACTTTTACCTTTGCATCCAATAAAATTTTCAATGGCAGATCAGGGTGCAAATAGGAAGTCGTTTTTTCAGCGATTAAGTGGCAAGGAAACCTCTTTACAAGAGGAAATGACTTTTTTTGACCATATTGAAGACCTGCGTTGGCATATCATGCGGTCGGTAATCGTATGGTTGACAGCTGCCATTGCTATTTTTGTGTTCAGGGACTGGGTGTACGACAATGTTATATTGGCACCATCTGACGAAAGTTTTGTTTCCTATGGTGCACTTCGCAGATTTGGTCATTGGATAGGGGTAGGCGATGCTTTTTACATGCCGCCGATAAAAATCAGTTTTCAAGTGAATGTGGTAAATGGCACATTTACTTCTGCTATCAATATTGCTATGATTGGGGGAGTTATTTTGGCCTTTCCGTTTATTTTTTGGGAATTATGGCGATTTGTAAAACCCGCGCTTTCTCCGAAAGAAGTCAAATATGGCAGAACCAGTATTTTTTGGGTTTCCCTATGTTTTTTTACAGGAGCAGCATTTGGCTATTTTCTATTGGCTCCCTTTACTTTTAATTTTCTCGCAGGGTTTACGCTTGGCACGAAGGGCGCCATTCAATATATACCATCTGTGAATGACTATATTGAAAGTTTAACCAATTTAATTTTAGGCTGTGGCCTTGCTTTTGAATTACCTGTATTAACTTATGTATTGGCAAAAATCGGATTAGTAACAGGTAAATTTTTAAAGAAATATTTCAAGTTTGCCTTTGTAATCATCTTGGTAGTTTCAGCTATAATCACTCCTTCTCCCGATTGGACCAGTCAGTTATTGGTGGCCATTCCGCTTACACTATTGTATTGGATTAGTATTGCCCTTGCAAGTAGTGTTGACAGAAAAAGAGCAAAGGAAGAAAAAGAATGGAGCTAATATTTTAAATAGCTTAAATAAGGTCCTCCAACTAATGCTTTGTATGTAACTTTATGGTAGTCAATATTCACTAAGCAATATTGATTATTCCATATGTCACCCTTTAATTTAAAATTACCCATTGCTATTGGTTGCGACCATGCTGGATTCGATTGTAAAGAAGAATTAATTTCCTTTTTAGAAGGAGAAAAAATAGTTTTCAAGGATTTTGGAACCTATACAAAAGACAGCGTTGATTATCCCGATTTTGCTCATCCTGTAGCACTTGCTGTTGAAAAAGGGGAAGCCGCATTTGGTGTATTACTTTGCGGCAGCGCGAATGGTGTTGCCATTACTGCCAATAAACACCAGGGAGTAAGAGCAGCTATTTGCTGGGGAGAAGAATTGGCAGAATTGGCTAGAAAACACAATGATGCAAATATTATCTGTATTCCCGCCCGTTTTGTAAGAGATGGTGATGCAGAAAAAATGCTGGATATTTTCATGAATACTGCATTTGAAGGCGGAAGACACGAAGGCCGGGTAAAAAAGATAGCCTGTTAATTCAATGGACTGAATTTTTTTCTCGCAAAAGAGAGTCCAACAGTGTTATCAGCTACCATTTCATTATAATTCCATACTAACAAGATGGCTAATTGCCACTTATCAATTTTAATCCTACCATCAGTAGGCTTATTGTATTTTTAATTTCTCATCAATGAAATCACATATTATGAATACATTTAAAAAAATCCTTTTTTCCTTTCTTGCATTCGCTGCTTTGCAAAGTCGGGCACAAACTAATATTGCCGCCACTTATGCTGCTGAAATAACAACGGCTTCATTAAACAAGCAACTAAGTATCATAGCAAGTGCCGAAATGGAAGGCCGGGAAACTGGCACAGCCGGCCAAAGAAAAGCGGCAGACTATATTGAATCACAATTCAAGGGAATGGGTTTATTACCTATTCCTGCTTTAAAAGGGTACCAACAATT
>CAIOIZ010000043.1 GCA_903858475.1 uncultured Bacteroidota bacterium | reverse complement strand
TGGTAAGTGTATTTGTTGAGTCATTAGGTGTTTCCCAGGCTATATCTGCGCTGGCAAATTTATTTTTCGCTAATAATGCACTGATAAAAAACTGTTGTTTTACACTCAACCAATCCAGGGGCTTTTCAAATTTTTTATCATCAGATGAAGCCATTGAATTGAAATCAAAATCGCCATTCTTAACATAGGCAATTTCAGATTGTTGGATTTCATACGTCTTTACCTTTTCTACTTGTGTAGCTTCTGCTTGCCAAAGTAAATGAAGGGTATTTTGTGTAACTAATTTATCCGCACCGGCTAAGTTGACCGCAAAATCAATCATGTATTCTTTTGGGCGGATAGTATATTGATGTGAAATCATTTCATTGCCAGAAGAATCGGGCAATACAAATGAAATGGTTGTACTAGAATCGGCATTGCTAATTGTTTTTACCGAAGGGAAATACAAATCGGCAGTTTGCAATGCTCTGCCATTGGCATTAATGGCATAGCTGATTTTATTGAAATTGCTTGCCGCCAATATAACGGGTTTGCCATCAAATGTTTTATACTGACTTAATTCTATTTTTTTAGGTTGCCCTCCTTTATTGGTGAAGATTATTTTCATCACACCATTATTCCACTCAGTAAATTTTTCTGTGCTATCTGTAACCCCTGCAAAATGAGTAACTAATTTTTGAGTATTCCTGATAGAATCTAATTTGAGCGAATCTTTTACCACTAGATTCGAATCCAACTTTGGCTTGGTACTAGCAATTGAATCAGCAATTCTTTTTTGCGCTGCCTGATAGGCCTGTTGACTTCTGCTATTAAAGAAAAACATGCCAAACATAAGAAGGCCAATAAGTACAAACCCGATTACGGTATTTCTATCCATTCCCATGGTAAATAATTTAGGTGGGCAAAGGTAGGTAAACTTTATAGTTCAGCCCCTGCCCATTAATGATTTAAAACATCAATGCCCTTCTTTTTCAGGAAGGGCATTGAATGCAATTCTTAGTATCTTATTTTTTTGCAGCGGCAGCAGGAGCAGCCTTAGCAGCAGCAGCAGCTGGTGCAGCGGCGGCAGCAGCCTTAGGCGCAGTGGCTTCGTCTTGCTTCAATTGCCTTGTCATTGTTACAGAAGCAATTGGAATACGTGGACTGTTCAATATTTCAATTTGATCAACTTTCACATCTTCTACCCTGATATTACCATTTAGTTCCAACGCATTGATATTAACTTCAATACATTCTTGCAGGTACTTAGGATAAGTTTTAACCTTTAAGGTCTTCATTTTGATAACCAATTTACCACCTTCTTTAACACCTGCTGGTACGCCAGTAAATTTAATAGGAAGTGTAGCGATTACTTTTTTGTCATCAACTAATTCCAACAAATCAATATGAATTAATTTGTCAGATACTTTACCAAATTGCAGGTCCTTTAAAATGCAACGATAGCTTTTGCCATCAACAGTAACATTGGCAAGGTTAAATTCTGATGTGTACACCAGTGTTTTAAAAGCACTGGAAGGGGCGGAGAAATTAATCTCCGAAGCACCACCATAAATTACACCTGGCACTTGATCCTGAGAGCGAAGTTGGCGGGTGGCTTTTTTTCCGCTTTCGGTCCTCAGTTGTCCTTCGATTGTAATTGTGTTCATTTTTATTGTTTTTTTGTGAGGCGCAAAGGTAGTGATTTTTGGGTAATTTCAAGTCCTTTACATAGAAAAAAGTCTCCCGGAAAGGTTATTTACACCCTACTGGAAGACTTATTCTTATTTTTTGTTAATAATTATTTTTTATTGGCCATCCTGCTGCGCATAAATAGGCTATTTATGCTCTTGTTTTCAAAAGCATTTCGGATGGTAATGGCAAATAATTCATCGGTGCTTACCGACTTGATTTTTCTGCTTTCCCCCCTTAGCGGAATAGTATCGCAAACCACCAATTCTTCCAGCACACTATTGTCAATATTTTCATACGCCTTTCCGCTCAAAACAGGATGAGTACACAATGCCCTTACTGTTCTAGCCCCTTTTTCTTTTAGCATGAAGGCACTTTTGGCCAATGTTCCGCCTGTATCGCAGATATCGTCGACAATGACCACATCTCTGTCTGTAACATCTCCAATTACTACCATGCTTGCAATTTCATTGGCGCGCTTACGATGTTTATCGCATATCACCATTTCGCATTCGAAGTAGGTTGCATATTCGCGAATACGATTGGCACTTCCTACATCTGGAGCAGCAAAAGTAAGATTAGGCAATTTTAATTTTTCAATATAAGGAATGAATACAGCAGAAGAATCCAAGTGATCTACAGGAATATCAAAATATCCTTGTATTTGTGGAGCATGTAAATCCATGGTGATTACCCTATCGGCGCCTGCAGCTGTCAACATGTTCGCCACCAATTTACTGCCAATGGCAACCCTGGGACGATCTTTACGATCCTGACGGGCCAATCCATAATAGGGTATTACAGCAATTACTTTATAAGCACTGGCTCTTTTTGCGGCATCAATCATCAACAATAATTCCATGAGATTATCAGACGGAGCGTAGGTACTTTGTACAAGAAAGACAAATTTGCCTCGAATGCTTTCAAGGAACTCTACATAAATTTCCCCATCGCTGAATCTTGGGATATTTACTTTACCTAAGGGTTCACCGAATTTTTTAGCAATTTTTTCCGCCAAGTACTGGGAACCTGTACCGGAAAAAATCTTTGCATTTGATTCCATGGTATATTTTGCTGTTTTAAAAGAATAAAGAAGTGTAGTTATTTTCCAACTAATTGGAAGAAAATTCTCGTTTACAAAATTATCATTAATTAATTGAGCTAGTTACATTTAGTTCATGGAAAATTTACACAAGCCTTCCACATCTATTAAAAACTGGGCGATGGACGACCGTCCACGCGAAAAAATGATTACCAAAGGAGCTGCTGCGCTTAGCAATGCTGAATTACTGACGATTTTAATTAATACCGGCAACAAGCATAATTCTGCGCTGGAATTAGGGAAAAATGTATTGCAGATTTGCCATAATAACCTCAATGAATTGGGCAAGATCAGCATCAAGGAATTGCAAAAAGTAAAAGGTATTGGAATAGCCAAAGCCATTTGTATTGCAGCAGCATTAGAACTAGGTAGAAGAAGGCATGCCAGTTCCTCTTTAGAAAAACAAACAGTACTTTCCAGCACTGATGTGGCTGAATACCTAAGGGCACAATTAAAAGATTATGCCTATGAAGTATTCGCCGTTTTATTTTTAAACAAGGCCAACAAAATAAATCACTATGAAATTATGAGTAGAGGGGGCATAGATGCAACGGTTGTAGACACTAAGATTATTTTAAAAAAAGCATTAGAAGAATCGGCTAGTTCAATTATCCTTTGCCACAATCATCCTTCAGGCAGCCTCAAGCCCAGCCAGGCAGATAAGCTCATCACCCAAAAAGTAAAAGATGCTGCTGCCCTATTAGACATCAAAGTAATTGACCACCTCATTGTAAGCGAAATGGGGTATTATAGTTTTGCGGATGATGGGGGGATGTGAAGAGAGGAGTTTTTAGTTTTTAGTTTTTAGTTTTTAGTTTTTAGTTTTTAGGGGCAGTTTGTGAAATTGATTGAATTAATATGAAAATAAAACGATGGCAACAATTTATAATTTTGAGGATTTAAAAATTTGGCAGAAAGCCAGGCTGCTAAACGCGGAAATATTTTACCTTATAGGCGAAGGGAATTTTGCAAAGGATTACGCATTAAAAGACCAAATCAACAGGTCATCGGGTTCAATAATGGATAATATAGCTGAAGGATTTGGAAGAATGAGTAAAAATGAATTCGTTCAATTTCTCACCTATGCTTATGGGTCATCTCTTGAGTGCAAGTCTCAAATATACAGGGCCATGGATAGGAACTATCTAACAAAAGAAAAATCAGTAGAAATTTTATTGTTACTAGAAGAAATCAAGAAAATGAATAATAGTCTTATTCAGTACCTTGGTAAAACTGACATTCGGGGGCAAAAATATAAAGCCAGAGATGCAGAAACAAAGTGATTATGTGCAACTAAAAACCAAAAACTAAAAACTTTTGTACTTGGCTAGGCTTGCGCCGTAGGTCCTCCAAAATTAAACGGTATCTCCACTGCTTCCATATCTTGTATAGTGCCGTTAGCTGTTTCGAATTTTTTTACATTATCGATCATGGCCTTCATAAAGCGTTTGGCATGAAAGGGTGTCATAATAACACGACTTTTTACCTTGCTTTTAGGAGTGCCGGGCATCACATTTACAAAGTCGATTACAAATTCGGCATGGCTATGCGTAATGATGGCCAGGTTGGCATAAGAGCCTTCGCTAACTTCTTCCGAAATTTCTATATTCAATTGATTGGGTTGGTCTGTATTTGCCATTATTTTAGTTATTTAAGCAAAGATAGCCGAAACGGGTTGCAAATAAAAAGACCGCTATAAAGCGGTCTTTTTATAAAAATTATTTAGCAAGAATTATCTTGGTCCAAGATATTTCAATTCTTGAGTCCACTCTCTACAAGCTGCGTCAAATACGCCAGGCACTGCATAAGAGTAACCCCATTTCAAATAATATGTTTTGGCAGCACCATCATAACGGTTGTTATAAGAGCTGTTCATTGTGTAGAAAGTAGTTGCCCCTACAAATGCATTTTGAACAGTAACAGTTGAAGCACCAGTCATAGTGTATTCAGGTTCTTGAGCACCAAAATAGCTCAAACCACCACCTAACCAAGCTGGAGCACAATAAGCACCTGCTAAAGGCCAGAAAATTTTAACTTTATTAGAAGAGGTTGTTCTCATTTCTACATCAGTAGTATTGGAAGGACCATAAGAAGGGTTAGATGATGGGTGATAGTTTGTCCAAGTACATCTGTACAAACCATCCCAAGCATTTTTAGCACCAATTTCGATGATAACAGTTTTTTGTGAGCCCAAGATTTTACCATCAGCATCAGCAGAAACAATACTGAAACCAACAGCATAACGGTTGTTCAGGTTCATGATAGATGCATTTGGCAAAGTTGCTTTTAATTCCATAGCAAATTGACCAGGCTTCATTGCGAAAGTATAATTAGTTCCGATTTTTGGAACAGATGGATCATATACTAATAAGCCAGCTGGAGGAGCAACCAATGCAGGATCGAAAGCAGTTACAGCTCCTGGATCTTCTTTAACGATAATTGTCATTGCTCTATTTAATTCCGTAGAATTAGGAATATCTCTGCGCAAATCAACTAGCGTCAAAGATTGTGGTGTAGTTACAAAGTCTACATTGATTAGTTTATAACCTTCTGTAAATTTTACAATTGTTTGGCCAGCAGTACCCATTGGATCAGGTGAATCAACCTTATCGCAGGCACTCAAAACCAAAACTGCCATTGCAAAAGCAGCAAGTTTTTTGGAAATGTTTAAATATTTCATGTTGAGCGTGATTTTAATGTTTATTAAAGATAAAAAATCCGGTCGGTTTTTGCAACCGACCAGATAATAATTATTTATTGATGCCACCAAACTTTTGCATCCATGATATCACCACCAGTTAAAGAAGCAGCACCTTGTGCTACACCAGCAGGATTCAATGAATACTCAGATTGTCCATATACCATACGAAGTGGGATTTGCTTACTTGAATTGGTAGCAAAAGCAGTAGGCTTAACATTAGGAATACCAGTTCTTCTCCATTCAGCCCATCCTTGTGTACCATCAGGATATGTAGCAACATAACGTTGTAATGCAATACGATCTAATTTACTAGCAGTTGTAGCACTTGAAGTAGCAGGAATTGAATTGTAAGAATTCGTTCCAATTACAGCAACACCAGCACCAGTAGTATAGTTAGCAGCAGCCCCCACTCCATAATAACCTGAAGCAGAACCAGCACCCCATTGTTCGAAGCTTAAATCGATACCAGCTTTGTAGAAAGCTTCTGCATCGGTGGTAGTCAAAGGAGCCAACCAACCTCTTTCAGCAGCTTCAGCTTTAGCCAACGCAACTTGAGATGCAGAAATGATTGCTACAGGAGAAGTTTCAGCTCTGAAAGATGCTTTCAAAATTCTAGCCCAAGAGTTAGAGTTGGTACCTTCAAAAGAAACTGCATCAGAACGTAGTAACCCGTATGGGAAACCTTGAGTAGAAGAGGCTGCAGCAGAATTACCACCAAAAGCATTAGCACGAGCATCACCCAAACCAGCAGTCAAATCTGTGAAAGTTTTGCTTTCTGCATAATCTTTACGACCATCATAAGTAGCGAACCAAGGGTTTTTGAATGTACCACCTGGATAAACTAAAGAGAAATTATCTGCATTTGAAGTGATATGTCCACTAGCATTACCAAAAGCATCTTTAAATTCAGTAGCAGCGTAATCAGCAGCTCCTGGATATTTTTTAGATAAACGTAGGGCCAAAATCATACGAAGTGAATTGGCTGTTTTTTTCCATTTAGCAGCATCACCACTGAAGATGATATCACCAGAAATAGAAGAAGCGCCATCGAATTGAGCAACTGATTCTTTCAATTCTGTCAACAAACCTTTATAAATATCTACTTGCTTATCGTAGCCAGGTACAAAACCTTGCAAAGCTTGAGAATAAGGAATGTCATTCCATCTGTCAGTAATAGAAGAGTAGATATATGCTTTTAGAATTCTGGATACAGCAATCATGTTATTGCCTGGGTTTTGCAAAATAATGTTTTGCAAATCATACAATGTACCTGAATAAGTTCCAGAAAAATTTGCTTGGTTAGAGCTATACAAAGAGGCATCTGTATACTGCGTTTCAGAAAAATACTGACAGTACAATCCGCCTAATGTATTGGCTGCGAAGCCGCCCATTCCAGATTCAGCATTGGTCAAAAGCGCACCAACAATTGGAGTGGTAGTAGCCGCAGGATTGACATTGGTAGTACCAAAGTCTTTTATTTTATCACAACCCGTGCTCGCAGCAAACAGCAACAAAGCGGCTGCAGCATTACGGATGTTTATGAGTTTCTTAGTCATTATTATAAGTTTTAGTAGTTAATTAGAATCCAAGTTTTAAGTTAACACCTACCCCACGTGAACCTGGGAAGTTACCGGATTCACCACTTAAGTTACTGATCTGTGAAGGATCAAAATCTTTTGTTTTAGCATAGAGTAAGATAGGGTTATTGGCTACCACTGAGAAACTTGCTCTAGTTAACCATTTGCCTAAACTTGTTTTATTTACTGGGATATTATATCCAAAACTTACCTCACGAACTTTAACGAAAGTCAAATCATAAACATAGTCATCAAAAGTTCTGTTGTTGTAGTTATTGTGGAAATAATCTTGTCCTTCAACATAGAAATCAACTGGTTTACCTGTTGCATCTACTCCATATACGTGTTTACCACCACCCATTGAAACTGGGTCACGGATTGGTAATCCTCTATCGTTCAATACTGCAGTACGAGCAGTTAAACCAGAGAATGAACCCCACATATCAGATAAAGAGAAGAATTTACCACCAAATTGATAGTCAATATTGATATTGATGCTGAAGTTTTTCAACACATCAAATCTATTTTGAACACCACCAGTGTATTTAGGTAATACATTACCAAAATATACATTAGGATCATTTACATAGAAACCGTTTGCATCCAGCACAGGTTGGCCATTGATTCTTTTGATACCATTACCAAAAATTTGACCCCATTCTTGTCCTTCAGCATGTACTAAGTAAGGACCAGTTGTTCCCCACATACCTTCAACCGCTTGACGGCTATCGTCTAAACCATTACCATCCAAGTCAACTACTTTGTTGCTGATCAAACGACCCCAAGTAGCATTCAATTCCCATTTGAAATTGTTAGCCCAGATAGGACGCAGCATTAATTGTAAGTCAACACCTTTCTTTTGAATTTCACCCACATTGGTTAAAGTGCTGGTGAAACCTGAAGTACCGGTGATTGGCAAAGCAGTTGGGAAATCCAAGGCTTGTTGTTTCCAATATGTACCAGTGATTCCGATTCTGTTTTTCAAGAATCTTAATTCAGCACCAACTTCTTGTTGACGTTTAGTAGAACCGATGATAGCAGGATCAACAACCTGATCAGGAGTACCCATCAAGAAGTTACCATTCCATTGGAACTGACCAACACCATAGGCAAATCCAGGATAAGCATAAGGAGACAAACCAGCAGGCGTTTCACCAATAGATCCTCTTAATTTACCAAAGCTCAACCAAGGCGCTTGATCTTTAATCAAATCGCTGAATACAAAAGCTGCACCATATGATTTGGTTAACACGTCATTGTTTTTAGGAGGCAAACCAGAGAACCAGTCGTTACGTACAGTTGCATCAATTGATAGGAAGTTTTTGTACTGAACGGTTGCGGTTGCAAATACTGCGCGTCTTTTTTCTTCGCTACGACCATTGCCGATAGATGCAGGGTCTTTAGAGTTATTGATAGCGTAGTAATTAGGCACGTTAAATCCATTATTTGTGCTGGCACTATTACTTTTAGAAAGCGCTTGTAAGATATCCATACCAGCATTACCTGAGATATTGAAATCTTTGATTTTCTTATTGTATGAGGCTAACAACTCAAAGTTTTGTCTGTTAGAAAAAGTTGTAGAGGTACCATAGTAACCTTTACACTCTCCGCAGTTACCTGTTGTTTGAGTACCACTTTGCAACAAATCACTGCTATACTTAGTTTCTGAGAAAGTAGTGTTTTGTTGTTTACGGTAAGTACCTCTAATTTTCAGGTCATTGTTTATTTTAT
This sequence comes from uncultured Bacteroidota bacterium, assembly GCA_903858475.1. Classification (GTDB taxonomy): domain Bacteria; phylum Bacteroidota; class Bacteroidia; order Chitinophagales; family Chitinophagaceae; genus Ferruginibacter. Next base: position 25,575 of record CAIOIZ010000043.1, on the reverse strand, counting down.
AAGTTAAAGAAACATCACCAAACAATCTGTCTGCACGTGAAATTGGTTTTACTAAATCGAACCAAGTAAAGAAATTATACCAGTAGTTACCAGCATAGAAATTTTTATTGATTGGGTCAGCAGGATTGTAAGAAGTTGGGTTGTTGTGGTTCCAGCTAGCGAAGATACCAGTTGGAGTACGCAAGTCTTTCAACTCTTTCATGATGTTCATATCCAAATCGCGGTGGAACCACTGGTTAAATGAACCAGTAGATTGGTTAGAATATCCATCATCGAATTCGCCTGCAGTTGTAGTAGTGAAATAATTTACATTTAAACCTAAACTCAACCGGCTGCTCAATTCAAAGCCAGTATTCACGTTTAAAGTATTTTTCTTCAAGTAAGTTGTTGGCAACATACCTTTTACATCAATATTACCATAAGAAACCCTCATGTTCATATTATCAGTTGCTTTTGAGAAAGCAATATTATTGTTCATTTGAACACCTGTTCCGAAGAACTGGCGAGCGTTGTTTGGTTGAGGATCGAAAGTAGCTGTTTTGAAAGCTCTTTCGTGACCACCATACCATGCATACCAAGGAATGTATTCTTGTCCAGCCATACGAGGACCCCAGCTAGCATCATCAGAATAATCATGGTAGTATTTACCATCTAAAGCTTGCCAAGCAGCAGGTTGACCTGGTTGGTAGTTATATTTAATAAAATCACCAACACCGCCACCACCGTATGAATTTTGGTAGTTAGGAAGGATATATACTTTATCGAATTGTACACCCAAGTTTACATCAACACCAAATCCTTTTGCACCTTTTCTTGCTCTTTTGGTTGTAATTACAATTGCACCATTGGCAGCATCTGGTCCAAAAAGGGCAGCAGCGTTTGGTCCTTGTAATACAGTGATATCTTCAATATCATCTAAGTTTACATCATTAGAGTTAGGAAGAATAGTACCGTCTACTACATATAGTACACCAGCACCACCACCAAACTCACTTTCTCCACGTAACCTTACATTACCTGTTCTACCCAAGGCTGCAGCTGATTGGCTACGAACCTGAATACCAGATACTTTACCTGCAAGGGCATTGTTTACGTTGGTAGAACGAATCACATTTAATTGTTCGCCTGATACTACCTGCGCGTTGGTGGAAGTTGTTCTTGCAGAACGTTTAACACCCATCGCACTGGTAACCACAACTTCTGTCATGGTATTGGTACCTTTTTCCAGTACACTGGTAAGGTAGGTTTGCGTACCAACTGGTACATCTACAGCTTTAAAACCAGTTGCAGATATTTCCAGTACATCGCCATCCTTAATACGGATAGAGTATGCACCATAAGCATCAGCAGAGATACCGGTTCTAGAGCCTTTTACTTTTACAGAAGCAAAAGGAACAGCGGCACCGTCTTTATCGGTCACCTTACCGGACACCACCCGGTTCTGAGAAAATGCAAACATGCTGCATAGCATTAGCATTGTTAACAGTGATAGAATTCTTCTCATGAGCAATTAATTGAGTTTAATGATGTGTAAAAATAAGGATATTTTTGTAACGCCAAAAAATTGTTAAATAATCCGGCAAAATTCTTACTTGTTATCTAGGACAGAAAAAGGGGCCATTTTGCTGCTTTATTCCTAAAATTTGTTAAAATCTCCCCGTTAATTGCACTTTAAATTCTGTTTTTTTATTCCCCCTAATTTCATCTAACCCAGTCCCAATAAGGGTTTTACCAGAATATACAGTTTTAGAAAATCGCGCCCATATAGTCATATTTTTATTAATATCAAAATTGGCATTTAGGTAATATTTGAGCCCTTTATCGTAAAAAACAGGGATTGAAAAACTATATAATAAGTCGTTTTCGAAGGCATAAAGCCTGCTATTATAACTATCGGACTCAAAAAATTGGCACCTTAAACTCATGGAATAGGGTTTTAGCATGGGCTTAAATAAAATATCTGAATACGCTAAAAAACCCAGCTCCGGAACCAATCCCTGCATGCCAAACCAAAGCATTTCTACCCTATTTCGTAAAACAAGGTTTCGATTAACCTTATAATTAATCTGTGTTCTCCAGTTTTGCCTTTTTTGTTTGATTACAGATCGAATGATTGAAAATACACTGGCTTCATTTACTGGTTTACTTTCCATCCTATACCTGCTATAAATTTCTAGCTGTTTATTGGGACGAAAGCTAACTTGTACTTGATAATCCTGTCCTTCACCAGGTGCATCAACACGGTATCTTAACCAGGGAAAACGGTACACATCTATATATGCACTTATTATCCAAGCCATAGATGCCTTAACATTTATTCCTGCAAACAAACCTTTTTCATTGTTGACAGTACTATTTTCAGTAAACGCATTACTATACAAGGATTGATATTGGCTTTGAATATTGCGGTATAGTAAACTAATATCTACTTGACGCGCTGCACTAAGCAAGAACGCTGCCAGTATGGCTTTATCGAAATGACCAGTAATGGCCCCTTCGCCAAAAAAATGAAGATTTTTATAGGTATAACTGTAATCGATGCTGTAATTAGACCATCGCTTTCCATTTATCGCAAAGAGATTGTATGGAAGATTTTCTTTCACAAGGGGTAGTTTAAAATAGTATTGAATTCCATTCAAGCCTATTTGCCCTCGTTGTGAATGATATGAAATATTTCCACCAACGGCCAATTGTCGTTGCACGCCCTTATCCGCCATTTCGTTATTGGTACGATGGTATCCCGAACTTTGAAGAGAAGAAACATAATCAACTAACTGTTGCGTAGTATCAGATAGTAAGTTGGCATCTAATTTTTTGATAGACAAAAACAAGCTAGTTTGCCAATTAGCCCCTCGCCTATTTTCTTTTGCAAACGTAAAAGCTATCCCGCGATGAAAATTAAATTCACCTGCAGATAGATAGGGTTTAAATATAGCAGATTGTCGTTTAATAAAACTGATATCAGCAGACTTCTTAAATGCTAGTCCCTGCCACTGAATTAAACCCTGACCAAGGTTTACAACATAATCTCCGAGAGCAAAAGCACGTAAAACAGCTTTGTTTTGAATAAAAAAATGAAGTCCATAAAAATCGAAACCAAGTTTTTGTTTACCCTTGAAAAATTGTTCCCCAGGATCTTTCTCACCACTAAAGCCATATTGAAGATTTTTCTTCCAATTATAACTATATCTAATTAACCAACGCTGAGGCGAGCCCAGGTATCTTTGTCGGCTTAGATTTGAATCCGTTTGATAGCCGCTTGATTTTTCAATTTGCTGAGAAGCCCTTATTAAAAAAGTATGTGTTCCGCCGCGCAAGCGCTTGCCCACCATTGAATTCCAACTTGTTTCATCACTAACAGTAATGTATAATCGTATTTTTTGCAAGGTAGCTATATCAAAGCTTGGGATGGCTTGTAATTCATAAATAGACAAGAATTCGCCAAACTGCTTTCGGTACAAGAAGAAGTTTTCTATTTGCAAAGCCGTCAACAAACGCAATTCCATCAACGCTGCCCTATCTGCCTTATTCAAATTAATGGGATGGCGTAATAAATATTGCATTTGCTGTATAAAACTATCATCCTCTACCTCCTGATCTGCTGCCATTTCTGATAAATTTTCAAATTGCTGTTCTGCCAAAGAACTGATTTGTTCTGTTGACTGCGCACGAACACTGACTGCACATATAACACAAAATAAAAAAAAGCCATAGCGCATTGCTATTTTCAATAAATGAATACTGCTACTTTTCATACAATTTTTATTACAGGCCCACAAAGAGCAATTAATTAATTATTTTTCCCACTGGCTAACGAGTAAAATACCCGGACTAATTCCTACTTGTGGATGATAACTACCGGAAATGTCTAAACGCATTTTGCCAAGCCCAAAACCAAGGCCCAAATAACAGGTACCTGACTCTGTTAATATGCCAGCACGACAAAAAATTCTTTTTAAAAAACGATACTGAATGGCGGCGGTGATATTGACAGGACGATCTTCTTCTTTCATCACTTCGGCACTACAATAAAATTCGGATGATGCATCGTAGCCCATTCCGAGTTTATACAGCCACGCTTGCTTTTCAGCTGCAATGCCCAAGGGATTTGTTTTTTGATTTTTCTTGCTCACTGGATTAAAAATGGAAATTCCTGAATGGAGTCTTTCGGAAAGATGCAATATTGCAGACAGCGTAGCGGTAAAACTAGCTTTGTTCATATAGCCTGGAATTCGATAAGTATAGTAATTGAATTGTAGGCCAATATCCACCGTTGATCCCAAGGCCTTTGCATAGGCCAACCCGATTTTATTTTCACTGAAATTTTTATAGCCTCCATATTGAAAGAAAAGACCCATTTTGCCGACAGGACTATTCAGATTGGCGGCCGCTGTATAATAAGAAAGCGCCGAAAGCATGAATCTTCTTTCCCCATAAATTCCCAATCCCCCATTTTTGATGCTGGCCAATGCAGCAGGGTTACCAGTAAAAGAAAGCGGATCGAGCTGTTGAGTACTATACGCTGTTACACTTACATAAGGCATTGAAATGGGATAACGAATGGACTGAGCTTTGGAAAAAGAGCAAAGACCAAGAAACCCTGGAATAAGGAATACAATTTTTAACATATCATAGATTTAGCATCGGCAAAGTATAAAGAATAGAAAATGAAGCCTAGCATGGAGCTATAGAAAATCCTCTTTTTTTAAAGTGTTTTACTCCGAATAAGCGCAGCTATTCCAATTAAAAATTTGTATCTACTTTTGCCATATGGAAATATTAGATGGAAAAATCGTTAGCCAAGCAGTGAAGGAAGAACTTCGGCTTCAAACGGCACAATGGATAAGTGAAGGAAATAGAGCACCGCATTTGGCAGCCATATTAGTGGGCAACAATGGCGCCAGTGAAACCTATGTAGCCAGCAAGGTTAAAACCTGCCAGGAAATTGGCTATAAGAGTACATTAATCAGACTGGAAGAAAATATTGAAGAAACTATATTGGTGGCAGCAATTGAACAATTAAACGCCGACAGTACCGTAGATGGCATTTTGGTTCAATTGCCTTTACCAAAACAAATCAATGAAGAAAAAATAATTGGATTGATTAATCCCGATAAGGATGTGGATGGGTTTCACCCTGTAAGTATTGGTAGAATGGTGCAAGGTTTACCCGCCTTTATCCCAGCCACCCCCTATGGCATCATGTTAATGCTAGCACATTATAAAATACCCACCAGCGGGAAGCATGCTGTTGTTATTGGAAGGAGCAATATTGTTGGCAGACCAATGAGTATCTTACTCAGTCAAAATACGAATCCTGGCAATTGCACAGTAACGGTATGCCATAGCCGAACTTCAAATTTAAAAGAACTCTGCTTACAAGCCGATATTATTGTTGCCGCACTAGGTAAACCTGGATTTTTAACAGCTGACATGGTGAAAGAAAATGCAGTTGTGATAGACGTAGGCATTACCCGTGTTGCAGACCCTAGCAAAAAAAGCGGGTTTGCTATCAAAGGAGATGTAGACTTTGATTCTGTTGCGCCACATTGTAGTTATATCACTCCTGTTCCTGGCGGTGTGGGATTAATGACCATTGGAGCTTTGATGAAGAATACTTTTAGAGCCGCCACTCAAAGCAAGGGAAATTAATGGAAACAGCAATTACTACATTATTACCGGTGATGGAACATTTTTATACCATCCAGGGAGAAGGCTTTCACCAAGGAAGGGCGGCCTATTTTATTCGGCTGGGAGGTTGTGATGTAGGATGTGTATGGTGTGATGTGAAGGATAGCTGGGACGCTAACAAACATCCATTAATGGCGGTAGCAACACTGGTAGAAATGGTATCCGCCACGCCTGCAAAACTGGTGGTGATTACTGGTGGAGAACCATTGATGCATCAGTTGGATGCACTAACCCATGCTTTACAAAGCAAGGGTTTTGAAACCAATATTGAAACTTCTGGCTCACATCCCCTTAGTGGCCATTGGAATTGGATTTGTTTGTCGCCCAAAAAATTCAAAGCCCCCTTGCCCTCCATACTTCCCTTTGCAAATGAATTAAAAGTGGTTGTTTTTAATAGTTCAGATTTTGACTGGGCCGAAAAATATGCCGCAGGCGTTGAGAAGGATTGCAAATTGTATTTGCAGCCCGAATGGGACAAAGCCGCCGCCCTAATGCCCTTATTGATTGACTATATCAAGGCCAATCCCCAATGGGAATTGAGTTTACAGTTGCATAAATATATTGGAGTAGAATAAGGCAATTGGCGGGAGGCTAATTACTAACAACAATAAAGTAGTGTCAAGATTAACAAAGCTTTCGTACTAAAAGGTTGGGCATTTCGTTTTAACTTCAACTTTCAATTAATTCCAATTACGTGCAGGCAGTATTTTTCCGATTTGTATTATTTTTTTCCTGTAGCCTACTATTTATAGAGGGCAAAAGTCAATGGTATGATCCGGAGAAAATAAATAAGAAAGCGGGTGATATTTATGCGCAAGCATATGAAGCTGCACAGGATGGAAAATACCTGGAGGCGATTGAAAAGATCAAGGCAGCTTTATTATTAGAGCCAAAATTTGTAGATGCCTATTTATCCAGAGCAGGTATTTATGCCAATCTAAAAAATTACAATGCCTCGGTAAACGACTTTGAAAAAGGCATTCAATTAGATTCCGTGTATGCATCCGCTTATTTATTACCCTATTCTATTTCCTTAGCTGGCATTGGAAAATTCGAAGCCGCCTTAGTGGCGGTAAATCAATTTTTATTCAACCCAACATTAAATGAACAAAGTATTAGAGCGGGCAACTACAGAAAAAAAACGTATTCGTTTGCCGTTGATTATGCAAAACAGCATCCCCTCAATAATTATGTATTTGACCCTGTGAATATGGGAGACAGCATCAATACGGCAGCACTGGAATATTTTCCTTCCTTATCGATTGATGGCAATAAAATGGTATTTACTAGAAGGGTAAACAATGATGAGGATTTTTATGAAAGCAATCGGCTGAATGGCCAATGGACTAAAGCGACGCCCTTAGAAGGCAAAGTAAATACCAATCTCAATGAAGGTGCACAAACCATTTCCTTGGATGGTCAATGGATACTTTTTACTGGCTGCAATTATCCCGAAGGGCAGGGCAGTTGTGATTTATACATTTCTTATAAAACAAAAAATGGTTGGAGTGAAGCGGAAAACATTGGCCCCTTGGTAAATACAGATTTCTGGGAGTCTTCGCCTTCCTTATCGCCCGATAAAAGAGATTTATATTTTGCCAGCAGCCAGGCAGGTGGATTAGGTGGAAAAGACATTTGGGTATCGCACCGCATGCCCTCTGGAAAATGGAGTCGTGCTGAAAATCTGGGAGAGGCAGTAAATACAGCAGGCGACGAAAGCTGTCCGTTTATGCATGCCGACAATCAAACTTTGTATTTCAATAGCAATGGCCACGCTGGTTATGGAATGACTGATTTATATTTTGCAAAAAAAGTATCAGATAGCAGTTGGCTCGAAGCCGAGAACCTGGGATATCCCATCAATAGTATTGATGACGAAGGCTCCCTGATTGTAGCAGCAGATGCCCGAACCGCTTATTATGCAAGCGATCGATCCGACACCAAAGGTGGTCTTGATTTATACCAATTTACTTTAAAAGAGGATATTCGTCCACTCAAAACGCTGTGGGTAAAGGGCAGGGTAACAGATTTAAAAACAGGACAAGGACTCCCTTCTTCCGTTGAGCTAACGGATATCAATACTCGTAATGTCATCAGCAAGGTACAGACCGATGAAGAGGGTCAGTACCTCACCACCCTACCTGTAGGCGCTACATATGCTTTCAGTGTTAACCGAAAAGGGTATTTATTTTATTCGGATAATTTTAGCTTGCTAAAGGATGCCCCTGATTCCGTTTTTCAAAAAGACATCCCCTTACAACCCATTGAAGTGGGGGCTAGCATGATTTTAAAAAATGTTTTTTTCGACAGCAAGCAGTTTGGATTAAAACCCGCGTCTATTGTAGAATTAAATAAAATTCTTGCCCTACTACAAGATAACCCAAGTTTAAAAATCAGCATTAGTGGCCATACCGATAACCAGGGAACGGATAAGGACAATCTGTTATTAAGCAATAACAGGGCCAAGGCCGTAGTAGGCTATTTTCTACAAAAGGGCATTGCTCCTAATAGGCTGTTGGCCAAAGGATACGGAGCCACCCAACCCATTGCAAATAATAAAGAAGAAGCAGGTAGAGCGCAAAATCGTAGAACAGAATTGGCCGTAATAAGTTATTAAAATAAATTGTTATTATTGCGGTTGCCAACCAACCTACTATGATCAATAATAACGACCTGCTCTATCAGATTGCCCTTACTTTAACGCCACATATTGGAGATGTGCATACCAAAACACTTGTTCATTTTTATGGCAGTGCAGAGGCTGTTTTTAAAGCTAGAAAGAAGGAGCTGGAGCAGCTGGATGGCATTGGCACAATACGAGCCAGCAGTATCAAATCATTTCAGGATTATTCCACTGCAGAATCTGAAATTAAATTCATAGAAAAATACAAGATTCAACCGCTTTTTATTGCAGACAAAGCCTACCCACAAAGATTGTTAAATTGTTACGATAGCCCTGCTTTATTATACTACCGAGGCACCGCCGACCTCAATCACTCGAAGATACTATCAGTAGTGGGTACACGAAATAATTCCATTTACGGAAAAAATTGTACAGAAGCAATCATCGAAGCACTATCCACCCAGTCTATTTTAATTGTAAGTGGGTTGGCACTAGGCATTGATAGCATTGCCCACAAAGCAGCATTAAAAAACGACCTTTCAACAGTGGGGGTTTTGGCACATGGATTGGATACCATTTATCCGCCGCAAAACAAATCCTTAGCGAAACAAATGGTAGATCAAGGAGGCTTATTAACGGAGTTCAGGTCGACTACCAACCCCGATAAACAAAATTTTCCAAGGCGCAACAGAATTGTAGCTGGTATCTGCGATGGCCTATTGATAGTAGAAAGCAGTCAGAAGGGTGGCGCTTTGATTACGGCAGAATTAGCCAATGGATACAATAAAGATGTATTTGCTATCCCTGGTAAAACAACGGATACTAAAAGCGAAGGTTGCAATCAATTAATAAAGCAAAACAAAGCAATGCTTGTAAGTGGTGCCAGCGATATAGTGGAAATGCTGAATTGGGTGCCAAAGGAAAAGCCATCTGGCAAAAAGCAAAGGTCTCTATTTGTTGAATTGAGCGATGAGGAGAAGAAAATCACTAGCATTTTAGAATTGGGGGATGCTATTTCGGTTGACGAATTGTATTTGAGAAGTGGATTAAGCAATAGTAAGATGGCAGCGGCACTACTTCAACTTGAATTGCAACATATTGTGGAATGCCTTCCTGGCAAATTGTACCGGATGTTGTAATCATTTTCCTGTTTTGCACTTTCAATTTTGCCCGTTAACTTTGCACATGGCAAGAAAAAACATTTCCCCCGAAAAATTTTATGGTGAAGGCTTAACGTTTGACGACGTATTATTAATGCCTGCATATTCTGAAGTCCTGCCCAGGGATGTGGATATCAAAACCCAACTCACCAAAAACATTACACTGCATGTGCCCTTATTAAGTGCTGCGATGGATACTGTTACAGAAGCTTCGCTAGCCATCGCATTGGCCCGAGAAGGCGGGCTTGGTATTTTGCATAAAAACATGAGTATTGAAGAGCAAGCCAATCAGGTAAGAAAAGTAAAGCGTAGTGAAAATGGATTGATATCAGATCCTATCACTTTATTACCAGATGCTACAATTGGGGAAGCACTTAGGTTGATGAGAGAAAATAAAATTGGCGGCATACCCATTGTTGATGCTAAACATACATTAGTGGGCATTCTTACCAATAGAGATTTGCGATTTGAAACCAATTACAAAGGGAAGGTTAGCAGTATCATGACAAAAGAAAATCTTTTTACTGCCCCAGAAGGAACCGATCTAAAAAAAGCAGAGCAATTATTCAAGCAAACTAAAGTGGAGAAATTGCCGATAGTAAATAAACAAGGAAAATTAATTGGACTTTTTACCTACAGTGATATTTTGAAATTAAAGAGCCACCCCAATGCTATCAAAGATGGCAAGGGTAGATTATTGGTAGGTGCTGGTGTTGGTATAACAAAAGATAGTTTGTTAAGAGTGGAAGCCTTGCAAAGTTTTGATGTGGATATTATTTGCTTAGATAGTGCACATGGCCACACCAAAGGAGTCATCGACACTTTGAAATTAATTAAAAAAAGTTTTAAAAACATACAAGTAATTGCTGGCAATGTAGGTACTGCCGCAGGAGCAAAAGCATTGGCAGCTGCTGGAGCAGACGCTATTAAGGTAGGTATTGGACCTGGCTCTATTTGTACTACAAGAATAGTAGCAGGTACAGGCGTACCACAAATTAGTGCAGTCATGGAAGCAGCTAATGCACTAAAGAATAAAGGCATTGGCATTATCAGTGATGGTGGCATCCGTTATACTGGCGATATGGTTAAAGCACTTGCCGCCGGAGCTAGCTGTGTAATGATGGGAAATATTTTTGCAGGCACAGAGGAAAGTCCTGGTGAAACCATTATTTATGAAGGAAGAAAATTCAAACAATACCGTGGAATGGGTAGTTTAGGTGCCATGGCGCAGGGCAGCAGTGATCGTTATTTTCAGGAAGTGGAAGCGGATATCAAAAAATTTGTTCCCGAGGGCATTGAGGGCCGGGTAGCTTATAAAGGTTTTTTAAAAGAAGTGGTGCATCAGTTTACTGGTGGATTAAGAGCTGGTATGGGCTATTGCGGTGCCAGCACCATCAAAGAATTGCAAGCTGCGCAATTTGTAAAAATCACCAATGCAGGTATTAAGGAAAGTCATGCACATGATATAGAAATAACAAAAGAGGCACCGAACTATAGCAGATAATTATTATTGAATCCTGCACATTGACCTCCATCTCATAACATGAAAAAAAAATATTGCTTCATTCTGATTTTATTGATCTGGGCATTTCAGCTGCCTGTATCTGCCTATGCGCAGGATAGTTCAGGCATAAAAATATCTTTACTCACCTGCAGCCCTGGTGCAGAGCTCTATTCAACCTTTGGGCACAGTGCCTTCAGAATTACAGATAGTATTCAGGGAACAGATATTGTTTACAATTATGGCACTTTTAATTTTGGTGAAGATGGTTTTTATCTCAAATTCATGCGAGGCAAATTGCTTTACTATGTGAATCCAGAAAATTATAGTGACTTTGTAATGGGGTATATGGCTGAGAATCGCAGTATCACAGAACAGGTGCTGAAATTATCAGTGGCAGCAAAAAAAAGAGTGCAGGCTTTTGTTTCTAATAACAGTCAAGAGGCCAATAAATATTACAAATATGATTTCTTTTTAGACAATTGTACCACGCGCTTAAGAGATATCATGGAAAAAGAAGACTCCACCGCTATTTTTACTAAGCCGATTATGCCTGCCGGCACTAGGTTTCGTTTTGCAATTCATTCCTACCTTGACAAAAATCAAAAAGACTGGAGTAAACTAGGAATTGATATTTTATTGGGACTGCCTTGTGATGCAAGAATGACTCCTCAACAAATGCAGTTTCTCCCCGACAATCTGATGAACTGCCTCGACAGCAATGGCCATTCGCTATTAGCATCGAAGCAGTCCATTTTTACTGCCGCAGAAAACCCAAAAGAAACAAATGTCTTTAGTCCTTTATTTTTCTTCAGCCTACTATTGATTGTTGTGGTGGCTATAAGCTTATTCCAAAACAAGTGGGCCATGGCATTCACAATCGGCATTGATGGCGTATTGTTTTTTCTAACAGGTTTATTGGGATTGCTATTGATATTAATGTGGGTAGGCACCGATCATTCGATGTGTAAAAATAACCTCAATTTACTGTGGGCATTACCCACTCAACTAATGGGCGCTTTTTTACTGGGCAGCAATAAAAAATGGGTAAAGCTTTTGTTTCGTTGGACTGCCCTCCTACTAATTGCTGTTTTGGCAAGCTGGTATTTTCTTCCGCAGCAGTTGAATACAGCACTTATTCCCTTTGTGGCACTTTTAGCATACAGAAATTATAGCAGATCCACTTCAAAAGCTTCCTAGCTTTCCATTTTAAAAAGCCGGCAGATGCAAGCAATACCATTTACTTATAAAACTGGAAAAATTTATTATCGTGTATCCGGAACCGGTAGCTATGTGCTATTGCTACATGGATTTGGAGAAGAGGGTAGTATTTGGAATCAAACCGTAGCCCATTTAAGTGAATACTTTACTTGCATTGTTCCTGATTTACCAGGCAGTGGAAATTCATCCATGATAGCAGACATGAGTATTGAGGGAATGGCGGATTGCATGAAAGCCCTATTGGATCATGAAAAAAATAAGCGCCCTTCTCCTGTCTCCAATCATTGTGTAATCATTGGTCATAGCATGGGCGGCTATATTACTTTGGCAATAGCAGAAAAACACCCAAGCATCCTTGCAGGAATTGGCTTATTTCATTCCACTGCCTATGCAGATAATGAAGAGAAAAAAGCAATCAGGCAAAAAGCCATTGAATTTATTGGGAGTCATGGTGCAGCTGCTTTTTTAAAGACCAGTATTCCCGGATTATTTAGCGGAAGACCAGGATTTAAGGCAAGCGATACTATTGTACAGGATTTGGTGGCGAAGGGTCAATTGTTTTCTGCAGCCAGTTTGACAGCCTATTATCGCGCCATGATAGAAAGGCCTGATCGAACTTCAATTTTGAGTAATAGTACTTTCCCTGTTTTATTTATTCTAGGACTTCATGACCAGGCCATTCCTTATCAACAGGCCTTAGAACAGACCCATCTTGCTCCAATGTCGCATGTGCATGTATTAAGTGAGTCGGGCCATATGGGTATGTTGGAAGAGGCAGAAAACTGCAATACTATATTGCAAAATTTTATTACCTCAGCAACCCAATAGCTTTTTTTTTCGTTATATTAATAGCAAATAAGACAGTCCCTGTGCCTGTGCTTTATAAAGGAAGATGAAAAAAATCGTATTAGCAGTTTTATGCTGGGTATTGTGTTTTCATTCCTTGGGTAATCATACCAGGGGAGGTGTATTGTATTACCGATATGTTAGTCCTGGTGCTAGTCCAAATACAGCTAGGTATCTAATTACCTTGAAAATATATACAGAGTGTATTTTATCCACTAATCAATTTTGTCCGACAGTAAATATCAGCATCTTCAATGCAGCCAGTCTGGCATTGGTAGAAAATGTAGCTGTCACTTATAATGACTCCAACAATATTCAAAATTGTACTTTACAGCAATGTCATCCTTGCCTTAGTCCGATACCATCCATTTGCAATAAGATTACTACTTATGAATTTACGCGAGACTTGCCCATACTTCCTTCGGGTTATATCATCAGTTATCAACGCTGTTGTAGAATTGCCAATATTGTAAATTTAACCTCTGGCTCTAGCACGGTGGGTGATACCTGGACGGTGAGTATTCCTGGGTCTTCTGTACATCCCACTGCAGTACAAAATTCGAGTGCTTTATTTCCGCAAAATGATACTGCCATCATTTGCAAGGAAAATTATTTCACGTATAATTTCGCTGCTTTAGATCCAAACAACGATTCATTGGTGTATGAATTTACCGATGCATTTACTGGGCCCAGTGGTGGCACCAGTTGCACTGGTTCTTTTGCAAATCCTCCACCCTATACCTCTGTAACATATAGCGCCCCGTTTTCAGGTGCATCCCCCTTGGGTTCGGGTGTTACTATCAATGCCCAGACGGGACTAATCAGTGGAATTGCACCCAGCACCGCAGGCACCTATGTATTAACCGTTATGGTAAGTGAATATATCAGGGGCACCAATATTAAAAAAGCAGAAGTACGTAAGTCGTTGCATATACAAGTAGCAGATTGTTCTTTAACGCAGGCAGTTTTAAATCCCGAATATTATAGTTGTGATGATAGCACGCTCAGTTTTAGTAATAATTCCAATAGTCCCAATATTCAAACTTATTTCTGGGACTTTGGTGTGGTGAGTGCTAGCAATGATACATCCGTTTTGCCAGCACCTATATTTACTTATCCCGATACGGGAGTATATGTTTTGAAATTGGTGGTCAACAGAAACCTTGCTTGTAGCGACAGTACCACTGCTATCGTTAAGGTATACCCGGGATTTGTTCCTGGTTTTACTTTTGCAGGCCAATGCAAAAATACGCCCATTCAATTTACAGATACATCTAAGAGCCGTTATGGGATTCTAAATTTTTGGCGATGGAATTTCGGTGATGTGGGATCTGCCAGTAATTTATCTTCTTTAAAAAATCCAACACATATATACTCAACAGCCTCCAATTACGATGTAGTCTTTATTGTGAGTGATAGTAAGGGATGTACCGATACTGTAACCAAAACGGTGCCTATCACAGACAAACCTGCATTAACAGTTACAAAGGATACTTTGATTTGTATCATCGACACCCTTCAAATAAATGCGGTGGGCAATGGCAGTTTTTTATGGTCACCCAATTACATGATCAATAATATAGGCAGTGCAAGTCCATTAGTAAGTCCGGATATACCCACAAAATATTATGTAACCCTCACAGACCCTTATGGCTGTGTTGGCACAGATTCTGTTTTGATAGATGTGAAAAGTAGGGTTAGTTTACAAGCTGGCAACGATACCACCTTATGTCAAACAGATAATATTGCATTACCCTTACTAAGTGATGGATTGAAATTTCTTTGGACGCCTGCAACCGGATTAAATGACCCTACTCTTAAAAACCCCATTGCAAATCCATTAGTGAGTACTAATTATATTGTAATTGGTTCCATAGGAAAATGCACAGCAATCGATACGATTCAATTAAAAATAGTTCCTTATCCTGCTGCATCAGCTGGAGCAGATACGGCTATTTGCCTTGGTCAATCTTTGCAATTACGTGCCAGCGGTGGTACACAGTATAATTGGACACCTATTGTATTTTTATCGGCTGCGAACATTCCTAATCCCATTAGCATTCGACCAAGCGCCAATGTAAGGTACATAGTAACGGTGAAGGATACACTAGGTTGTCCTAAGCCAGTTTCAGACACCCTATTTCTATTTGTTACAAAAATACAAGCCAATGCCGGTCCTCGTGACACAACGGCGGTACTAGGGCAGCCTTTGTTATTATCAGCAAGTGGTGGTAGCAACTATCTATGGAGTCCTGCACAATGGCTTAATAATATTGGTATTGCCA
Organism: uncultured Bacteroidota bacterium; assembly: GCA_903858475.1. Taxonomy (GTDB): domain Bacteria; phylum Bacteroidota; class Bacteroidia; order Chitinophagales; family Chitinophagaceae; genus Ferruginibacter. The sequence continues at coordinate 10,248 of CAIOIZ010000043.1, read as the reverse complement.
ATCCTGTTGCTTTACCGCAAAGTGATATAGAATATGCCGTAAAAGTAAGTAACCCTCAAGGCTGTTTTGCCTATGACAGTATACGCATAAAAGTATTTAAAGTAACTGCGGGCTTATATGTACCCACTGCTTTTAGTCCCAATGGTGATGGCAATAATGATTTATTCCGCCCAATTTTATTGGGTATGAAAAGTCTTGATATTTTCAAAGTGTACAATCGCTGGGGTCAAATGGTATATAGCAATGCTGGCGCCGAAAACAGTGGATGGGATGGCAGTTTCGGAGGCAGGGAACAGGCTTCTGGCACCTATATTTGGTTTGCCGAAGGGAGGGATTACAGAGACACCCGCATTCAGCAAAAGGGCTATGTGGTATTAATCCGACACTAAAAATACCCAATATTGGCGATGCCCTCAACGGGCGAAACTTTCGTTGCCCATTTGTTTTTCTTCTACCTTTATTTTAACTATCAGGATAGCAATTTGATAGTTTTTCATTACAACAATTTAACCAAATTGTTTGTAGGCTTTAACCTATGGGCGCTCCTGCCAAATCTTGATTAATTATCATTAAGCTTCTGAAATGAAAAAACTATTCTATTGTTTAATTATTTGCTTAGTTCAAAGTTATATTGGACATACACAAGTAATTTCTGGCAACTGCTATATTAAAGGTCAATATGTAGAAGTAGGCATTAATCAGTGTGGAGGCTGGGGCACAACTAATAATGCGCCTGCGGGATATCATCCCAGAAGTGGAACACAACTTCTTAATCCCGGAGACAACCAATTTAATTTAGGCTTTGTTGCAGACCCAGATAGAAATGGGTGGAATATTGGAGTGCCACACTACTATGGTGATTATTTTATGCCTGTTTCACCCTATGTTGGTTGGGGTATCAGTTTCAATGGTTTAACTTTTGGTTCAGAAAGAACTGGCACTAGTAGTTCTGCCTGTGCACAATTGTTTAGTGGAAGTATTATTATGCCGCAAGTAGGCGCCACTGTTATAAACACACCTCAATATATGCAAGCTACCTGGCAGGGTTTTGCATCTAATATGCTTGTAAAAAAAATAGTAACGGTAAAGCCATTGGAACTTTATTTTACTGTTCGAATTGTATTAAGAAATACAAGTTTAACTCCAATTAATAATATCTACTATGGAGAATATGTAAACCCAGACAATGACGCATATATCAATGACGTCTTTTCTAATAATCTATTTACCACTAATACTATAGCATCACAAACTCCCACTGGCCCTGCACAAGTAGTTGCCTTGGGAGCTGCCACCAACTCATATATCTCACTAGGTAGCCGTGATTGCAGGGCCAAGGTATTTAGAAGCACCCCAAATTATGTACCCTTAGGAAGTCCGATTGACTGGTATTTGAATACTCCTGCTGCCAGTATCGCACAAACTGGATTTGATTTTGCTCCAACTAATTTGTCTATTGGCATTGCTTTTAATGTTGGTACTATAGCACCCGGAGACAGCACCAGTTTTTTATATACTTATATTTTAAAATCTACTGACTTTTTACCTGCACTTACAGAAACGGATCCTAATTTTCGAATCAACGGATTAGATTATCCTTCGGGAGATACCATTCGTCCATGTGCTAATACTATTTTGCCCATGAGTGTTTTGAATGGCGATTACAACACTTGGACTTGGTCGCCGAACACAAGATTGAATACAGTTTTTGGTGTAAATGTAATAGCAAATGTTGGCACCACTCCCATAACCTATACAGCAACCGGGGTGGGACCCTGTGGAATAAAAACCATAAAGATTACCATTGACCCATGGCTAAAACCTGCCTTAGGGCCTGATCAAACAGATTTTATTTGCCCTGGCTCATTGGCCAATCTCTGGACGGTATTTGATACAACCGGCGTAAGTTCAGCTTGGACAAGAAACGGATTTGTGGTGGCCAATCCTGCAGCGGTGGATACAGGCACTTATCGATTAATAGGCACTAATCCTGGTGGGTGTAAAGACACTGCATTCGTGGTAGTCCAGTATTTCAACAAGCCCCAATTGGGCATTGATCAAGCGGGCTTAATTTGCCCGGGAAATAGCTACGATTTATCCACAGCATTTCTTACAACGGGCTTAACAAGTAACTGGACATTGGCTGGCATTGCTGTTGCAAATCCTACAGCAGTAACCATACCCGGTACGTACGAATTAATTGCTACCAGTATAAATGGATGTAGTGACACCGCTGTACTTATACTTGGTGTTGGTACGAAACCCAATTTGGGAGCAGATATAAATTTGCAGACTTGTCCTGGTACAAATATTGACCTTACTACCCAATATAATACTGCTGGACTAAGCAGTGATTGGACCAGTGGAGGCATCCCAGTTCCCAATCCCAGTTCGGTAGCGGATGGAATTTATCAAATTATTGTTACTAACGGAGACGGCTGTACGGATACTGCCATGGTTACAGTAGGCCTTTATCCCAAACCACCATTGGGTGCCGATAAAGCAGTTGGTATTTGCCCAGGCAGTTTTGAAGACCTTACGCTTGAATATAATACAACCGGCCTAAGCAGTTTCTGGACAAATGGAGGCATTGCCGTTCCCAACCCGAATGCCGTTGATATTGGCATTTATCAATTAATTGCCATCAATAGCAATGGATGTGCAGATACCGCCATTGTTACTGTTAGTTATAATCCCAAACCAAATTTAGGGGCAGACAAAGTAAAAGGCATTTGTCCGGGTACTACAGAAGACCTCACCCTAGAATTTACCACCACGGGAATGACTACCAATTGGAGTAGCGGCGGCATACCTGTGGCCAATCCAAATTCAGTAGGAATTGGCATTTACCAATTGATTGCATCCAATGGAACTGGTTGTAGTGATACGGCGATGGTAACCGTAAATTATAATCCAGTCCCCATCCTGGGAGCTGATAAAAATCTATTTACCTGCCCAGGAACTAACGTAGACCTCACCACGCAATTTATAACAACAGGGCTAATCAGTAATTGGACTAGCGGTGGAATTCCTGTTTCAAACCCAAGTTCAGTGGGTGCTGGCATTTATCAACTAATTGCAATAAATACTTTTGGCTGTAGTGATACTGCACTGGCAACGGTAGGCTTATATCCTAAACCAAATTTGGGAGCAGATAAATTAAAGGGTATTTGTCCGGGCAGTTCTGAAGACCTGACAACAGAATATATAACCACCGGCTTAACGACGAATTGGACCAGTGCTGGAATGCCTGTTCCAAATCCAAGTGCAGTGGGTGTTGGCATTTATCAATTAATTGCCATCAATGCTACTGGTTGTGCAGACACTGCTATTGTTGCGGTAAACAATAATCCAAAACCAAATTTGGGAGCAGATAAAACCAAAGGCATTTGTCCAGCCACTACAGAGGACCTGACCACAGAATATATTACTACCGGGCTAATCAGCAATTGGACAATTGGGGGCGTTCCGGTACCCAATCCATCGGCTGTTGGTATTGGCGTATATCAATTGATTGCCAGCAATGGATCGGGTTGTGCCGACACGGCTATCGTTGCGGTCAATCAAAACCCAGCTCCTGCACTCGGTGCTGATAAAAATATACAGACTTGCCCTGGAACTAGCGTTGACCTCACCACGCAATTTATCACGACCGGGCTTACAACAAATTGGACAAGCGCTGGTGTTCCCGTGCCCAATCCTGCTTCGGCTGGAGCAGGTCTGTATCAACTAATTGCCATCAATGCTTTTGGTTGTGCAGACACTGCACTAGTTAATGTAAGCCTCTTTCCCAAACCTACCTTGGGAGCAGATATTTCCAAAAATATTTGCTCAGGCAGCTTCGAGGATTTAACATTGGAATTTACTACCACGGGTTTGACCAGTAATTGGACGAGTGCTGGCATCCCGGTACCCAATCCTACGGCTGTAATAGCCGGCATCTATCAACTGATAGCCACTAACGCAAATGGCTGTTCGGATACGGCCATCGTTACCATTGGAAACTTCCCGAAACCAAACCTGGGTGCAGATATAAATTTATCTGTTTGTCCGGGCAATACTGTTAATCTTACTACACAATACAATACAACTGGACTAACCAGTAATTGGACCAGTGCTGGTGTACCAGTTGCCAATCCGTTAGCAGTTTCAGCGGGTATTTATCAATTGATTGTCAGCAACAGTAATAGTTGTGCTGATACCGCCTTCGTACTTGTTTCACTTTACCCAAAACCAAATCTTGGGGCCGATAAAAATATAAGTACTTGCCCTGGCACTACAGTTAACCTAACGACTCTTTTCGCAACGGGGGTTTGGACTACTACTTGGGACAGCCCAACTCCTACGGCTGTTGGGGCAGGCTATTATACTTTAATAGTTACTAACAGTAATGGATGTACGGACACAGCGCATGTTACCGTATCCTTGTATCCTAAGCCCAACCTTGGCCCTGACCAAACTGTTAGTATATGCCCTAACGAAACGATTGATCTCAATACATTATTCAATACATCCGGACTCCTTGTGGCATGGAGTATAGCAAATCCTCAATCAGCCGGTACCGGTTTTTATACAATTATTGCTACCAATAGCAATGGCTGTATGGATACTGCGAATGTAACTGTGTTGTTGTATCCTGCCATCAATCCTACTATTGCTTTATCGCCCACTACCACAACAATTATTGAGGGTACTGCTATAAGATTTTTTGCAGGGGGCACCAATATTGTCTCTTATCTATGGGAGCCAGGCGTAAGTCTCTCTACCGTATATGGTGCAAGTGTAGTAGCTACCCCTGCAACCACTACCCGCTATAAACTCACTGTAAAAAATAATGGCGGCTGCGAAGACAGTGCATTTGTTACCTTAACTGTTATTCCACTGGAGATAGAGCCTTCAGCAGCATTTACGCCTAACGGTGATGGATATACGGACAAATGGGTGGTAAAAAATATTCAACTCAGCAAAACCAATAAAGTGATTATTTATAACCGCTGGGGCAACAAGGTTTTTGAAGCAAATAATTACCAGAATAACTGGGATGGTACATTCAAAGGAAATCCATTGCCAGATGGCGCTTACTATTATCAAATAGAAGCTACCACCATTGGCAAAAGAACCATTCACAAAGCGGGATCTATTACCTTATTGCGTTAACAACATAATTTGATTGTATGACAACTATTACTATTCAACTATACCAACCTTTAGCTAAATGCTATTTATACCTTTGTTTATCTATATGCGGCATTGGAATAATAGCAAGCAGTAATGCTCAACAACAGCAATCATTTAGCCAATACCATTTAAATGATTTGGTATTTAATCCAGCTACGGCTGGCACAAAGGGGTATACTTCCGTACAAACAGCTTATAGAAAACAATGGACTTCTATTGAAGGTGCCCCTACCACTTTTATGGCCTATGTACAAAGCCCACTGACTATTAAAGCTGGCCATATCGGATTAGGGGCAATGCTCTTTCATGATGAAGCAGCTGCCATCAGAAGAAATGGCATGGCATTAACCTATGCTCAACATTTCAACATTAATGATGGAACTGCTTTTTCCTTGGGCATCACTGGTAATGCAGAGCAATATAGTTTCAATATGGATGTTATCCGAAAGAGCCTTGACGCAGGAGACCCCTTACTGAATGCACCAGCCGCCTCTAAGATGGCCTTTGACGCAGGATTTTCTGCCTATGTATACAATGAAAGATGGAGTGTTGGATTGTATGCCGACAATTTATTGGAGAGCAGGATTGATTTCTATAACAATTCTAAAGCCAAGCTATTCCGACATTTTTACGGAATGGCTCAAATGGAGTTTGAATTGGATGAGGACAGAAATTTTACTGTATTACCAGCTGTATTGATAAAAGCAACAGCTGTTGCGCCTATACAAATTGACTTCAATGTTAATTTGATTCATCAAGACAATAAATGGATTGGTCTGCATTACAGAAACAATCAAACGCATCAACTTTCAGCAAATATTGGATTGTTGATAAAAGATAAATTAGTACTTGGATACGCCTATGATTTTGCACCGCCGATGCAAAACAAATTTAACTATGGCTATAACAATGCGCAAGAAATTACTATTGGATACCGAATTTATAAAGAGGACAATCCGGAATTAAAGAATACGCGTTGCCCTATATTTTAGTAAGTAATTAGGTACATAAGCTTTGAATATAAATCTCTCAACGATTCCTGTTTTCAAAAATACAAACCCCCGACCAAGGGAATAATCCTTTGGGCCCTTTCGGCTCTGGGGCCGCAGCGTATTTCATCATTTCGGAGGAAAGTCTTTTCAAAGCTGCTGCAGTTTTCAATTTTGATTTGGATGCAATTGGCTTCCATTTAAAAAGCAAATAAAAATCTTCCCCTTCTTTGGGCGCAAAGATTAATGGACTATTGGCCTCTTCCAATAAATTGCCCATTTCATTTTTAATCAATGGCAATATGCCTGGCGACATGAGGTCGAGGGCAAAGAATTTAAAATTTTTATTTCGAGAAAGATCATAAGCCAGTGTGCCATTATCAGCTTCACTTAGATATCCTACTAATCCTTCAGCCATCACTAAAATATTTTTACCTTGTGAGGATAACTCTTGAAATAGAATATTCCTTTCTATACGATTAGAGAGATCTAATGCGATTCGACGATATTGACAATTAGGCTTTTCATGTTCCATCATATGATCCATATAACGGGTTATCTCCGGCAAATCTACATCTACCCATTGGAGACTATCTGGCAAGGGTAAACGATAAGCCCTTGTATCTAAGCCTGCGGCCAGGTTTATTACCATGTCTACGCCTTTAGCGATATATTGAAGTGCCAATTCATCAAAAAGATAGGTACGTGCAACCAAGGACCAACTGTTTTTTCTGCCTTCCTGCATGGCAGCTACAATCTGTGCTCCTCTTTCGCCAGCGAGTTTCCTTGCAAAGGGATCTTTAAACACCGCATCGGCGCGTTCGGTTTCGTCGGCCCGGTATACAGCTACCCAAAGCGCTGTGTCTGCAATATTGCGAATCAATGGTTCCATCCCTTTTTTTAAGTAAAGATAGGAATGGGTGGCAAAATGAAGTTCATCATTGAGATACAAATTTAGTAAGCAGTGATACTAAACAAAACGCCCATTAAAATGTTATATGACAGATTTCAATTGTTCCTAACTTTGAAAATTATTATGCAGGTAGCGCATCTGTATGAAACCAATCAAAACCTTAGCAATTAGATTACCTATTTTATAAATAAGAAACACTATGAGTACTGAAAGCAAGTGCCCTTTTTCGGGGGGAGCATTAAAAAAAACAGCTGGAACTGGAACCGGAAACCGCGACTGGTGGCCGAATCAACTGAAATTAAATATTCTCCGCCAAAACTCTTCCCTGTCGAACCCAATGGGTGAGTCATTTGACTATGCCATCGAATTCAAATCGCTGGATCTTGATGCCCTCAAAAAAGAAATTTTTGAATTGATGACCAATTCCCAGGATTGGTGGCCGGCAGACTATGGGCATTATGGGCCATTCTTTATTCGCATGGCTTGGCATAGTGCAGGTACTTACCGTATTTCCGATGGCCGTGGTGGAGCAGGCTCGGGCACGCAACGTTTTGCACCCTTGAATAGCTGGCCTGATAATGCCAACCTGGATAAAGCACGATTATTACTTTGGCCTATCAAACAAAAATATGGCAGAAAAATATCTTGGGCCGATTTAATGATATTGGCTGGCAATTGCGCATTGGAATCAATGGGATTTAAAACTTTTGGATTTGGTGGCGGAAGAGAAGATGTTTGGGAACCAGAAGAAGATATCTACTGGGGTTCGGAAACAGCATGGCTGGGCGATAAAAGATACAGTGGTGATCGTGATTTGGAAAATCCGTTAGGAGCTGTTCAAATGGGTTTAATTTATGTAAATCCAGAAGGACCTAACGGTAACCCAGACCCGATGGCTGCTGCTAGAGATATTCGCGAAACTTTTGGACGCATGGCAATGAATGATGAAGAAACAGTTGCCTTAATTGCAGGTGGACATAGTTTTGGAAAAACACATGGTGCCGCAGATCCTGGCAAATACGTTGGACGAGAACCAGCCGCAGCAGGCATTGAAGAACAAGGGCTTGGTTGGAAGAATAGTTTTGGCACCGGCCATGGAGTAGATACTATTACCAGTGGGCTGGAAGGAGCATGGACTACTACTCCAACAAAATGGAGCAATAATTTTTTTGAAAATCTATTTGGCTACGAATGGGAATTAACCAAGAGTCCTGCAGGAGCACAACAATGGAAACCAACCGGCAATGCTGGTCAAGGATTGGTACCAGATGCACATGATGCTTCCAAAACGCATGCTCCATTTATGCTTACGACCGATTTGGCATTGAGAATAGATCCTGCATATGAAAAAATTTCTAGGCGTTTTTTAGAAAACCCCGATCAGTTTGCAGATGCGTTTGCGCGTGCCTGGTATAAATTAACGCACAGAGACATGGGGCCGATTACCCGTTATCTAGGAAAAGAAGTGCCATCAGAAGTATTGATATGGCAAGATCCTATTCCGGCTGTTGATTATAACCTAATTAACGAAACTGATATTGCTTCATTGAAAGAAACAATATTAGCCAGTGGATCTAGCATTTCAGCATTGGTTTCCACGGCTTGGGCTTCGGCTGCAAGTTTTCGTGGATCCGACAAAAGAGGGGGCGCTAATGGCGCACGCATACGATTGGCTCCACAGAAATATTGGGAAGTAAATAACCCGACACAATTGGCTAAAGTGGTAGAAGTATTAGAAGGCATTCAAGCCAATTTTAATAATGCACAAAAAGATGGCAAGAAAGTGTCACTTGCCGACTTGATTGTATTAGCAGGCGCTGCAGCCATTGAAAAAGCAGCCATGCAAGCAGGCCAAAGTATTAAAGTATCGTTTACGCCTGGACGCAATGATGCATCCGCAGCTGAAACAGATGTGGTTTCCTTTGCCGTGCTTGAACCTGCAGCTGATGGGTTTCGCAATTATGTTAAACCAAGGCATACAGCCACCACCGAAGACTTACTCATTGACAAAGCACAACTGCTTTGCTTGACTGCACCAGAAATGACGGTATTAGTGGGAGGCATGCGTGTATTGAATACCAATTTCAATCAATCAAAACTGGGCGTATTAACCAATCGTCCTGAAACACTGAGCAATGATTTCTTTGTGAACCTGCTTGATATTAGCACTAGTTGGAAATCAAATTCGGCGAGTAATTATGAATTTGAAGGCAGCGATAGAAAGACAGGTGAAATTAAATGGACGGCTACTCGTGCTGATTTGATTTTTGGTTCCAATTCAGAATTGCGTGCTATTGCAGAAGTGTATGCTACGAATGATTCAAAAGAAAAATTTATACATGATTTTGTAGCAGCCTGGACCAAAGTGATGAATCTTGATAGATTTGATTTGAAATAAGCAGCCATTTATTTCGAATACGCATAAAAGTTATTACTCTTTTTACAACCAATAGGTGGTCATTTCCCGACCACCTATTTTTTTGTTCAGTCAATTGATTAAGTACTGCTGTAATTAGCATATTCTTAAATAATTTTATATACTCTATGGAAAGACAATCAAAAAAAAATACTAATTTTATAAGAGTTAACGAACCCCCAACATATGAAAACCTTCATCAGCATTATTTTACTTTGTTTTTTTTCGGCGATAACATTAATTAGTAATGCCCAACAGGTAGGCATTGGAACAACAACCCCCAATGCATCAGCAAAGCTTGAAATAAGCTCTACGAACAGCGGATTTTTACCTCCTCGTATGACTGCAGCACAAAGAATTGCTATTTCCACGCCAGCGGAGGGATTACTAGTATATCAAACTGATGACTCAAAAGGATATTACTATTATACAGGTGGCACTTGGTCTTCGTTAAGAGATGAAAAAACTTATGCAAGACTAACTATTGGCACGCAGCAATGGATGGACAAAAACCTAGATGTTACCACTTATCGCAATGGAGACATTATACCTTATATACCCGATTCAGCAGCTTGGATTGGGGCGGGGGCGAGTACAGGAGCTTGGTGTTATTATAATAATGATCCATCTACCAATGCAGCATATGGAAAATTATATAATGGAGCAGCCGTTAAAGACCCAAGGGGCTTGGCGCCTATAGGTTGGCATATTCCTTCAAATTCGGAATGGACTGTAATGGAAACATTTTTAGG
>CAIOIZ010000042.1 GCA_903858475.1 uncultured Bacteroidota bacterium | reverse complement strand
TTCCGATTTCAAGGACCTTATTGGAAAGTCCGGTCACCTTGACCACCTTTCGCCGTTTTCGTTTGACCAGGAAGAACGTTGGTACTCAATACTGTTCCTGGTCAATCGTTTCCGGATTTAGGTGGTCAAGGCCTCTGGATTTTCCAACCTTGACCACCCTTCGCCGATTTCGTTTGACCAGGAAGAACATTGGTACTCAATACTATTCCTGGTCAATCGTTTCCGGATTTAGGTGGTCAAGGCCTCTGGATTTTCTAACGTTACGTCGGGCCATATAATCATTTGCTACAGCAACCGAAACGGGACTATTGTTGTTACGGATTACTAAAACCCGGTTTTCAATGTTTTGGGCAAACAGCACTTGGGAGAAGAGGAGGAATATCAGGAATGGTGATTTCATTGTTTTGAAATTTCGTCATTTGTTGGTGCCTGCCTTTCTTGTTTTCAAAACTTATAGAAATGGTTATGGCGGCCTGCCTACGGTAGGTAGGCATCAACAACATATAAGGCTATTCAAGTTTCTTATTCCCAAATCTACAATTTCTAATCCTATTCTTGATAAAAGCACTCATTCCGTATTTTATAGTTCGGGATGTAAGTCGTCAGCAATAAGTGGACTAAACACTCTCCAAGAATTAGTTTACTTTGATTTGAAGATATACAACCTGTATTTTCCTATACTACCCAGTAATTTACCCATTTTAAAGTAGGATAATAAGCCGGCTTATTTTTTATCTGTATATTGGACTTGATATTTTTATTTCAACTTGCACCGAAACTAACCACATGCTAAAAGAAAAAACACCCCTTAAAAAAGCACTAAGCGCTATTCATTTATGGGCTATTGCCGTGGGACTTGTAATTTCAGGAGAATACTTTGGATGGAATTATGGATGGAATGTTGCAGGTACCGTTGGTATGTTGTGGGCTACAGGAATTGTAACTATTTTATACATTGCATTTGTATTTAGTTTTACTGAGCTTACCACCGCCATTCCTGAAGCCGGCGGACCATTTGCATATGCCAACAGAGCATTTGGTCCTGCAGGAGCGGTAATTGCAGCATTTACTACTTTAGTTGAGTTTTTGTTTGCCACACCCGCTATCGCATATGCACTGGGCAGTTATATTCATTTTCTAGATCCTTCCTTTTCAATTATACATACCGCCGTATTAATGTATGTAATCTTTACAATTATAAATTTATTGGGCATTAAAGAGTCGGCGGTTTTTACGCTGATTGTTACACTACTTGCAGTTGCAGAACTATTACTTTATCTGGGGGTAACTGCTCCTCATTTTAAAATGAATAACTTTTTGCAAAACGGCACTCCATTTGGATGGCATGGTGTTTTTGCAGCCCTGCCTTTTGCCATTTGGTTTTACCTTGCCATTGAAGGGGTAGCCATGGTAGCAGAAGAAGTTAAAACACCCCATCGTACAATTCCAATAGGATATATAACAGGTATTGGTACACTGGCATTTTTAGCTTTAGCAGTAATGGTAATCACGGGTGGTATTGGCGACTGGCAGCTGCTAGCAAAAATTGATTATCCATTACCACAAGCCGTTGGAATGGTATTGGGAAAGGATAACCAACTTACCAGGTTATTTACTGGCATTGGTTTGTTTGGATTGGTTGCATCTTTTCACAGTATTATTACTGGGGTATCTCGTCAGATATTTGCTTTAGCAAGAGAAAATTATTTACCCGCTTTTCTATCCAAAGTACACCCACGTTTTAAAACTCCTTACTGGGCTTTAATAGCAAGTTCTATTGTTGGAATCATTTGCATTTATACCGGCACTACTGATAAACTGATTATACTCTCTGCATTGGGTGCAGTTAGTATGTATATAATAAGTATGCTAAGTTTATTTAAGCTTCGGAAAAAAGAGCCCAATCTGCTCAGAACTTTTAAAACACCCTTTTATCCCTACATGCCAATGGTGGCATTGGTATTATCACTGGTTTGTTTAGTTGCCATTTGTTATTTTAATTTTGAATTAAGTTTGATATTTTTTACAGCATTAATTGCTTCTTTAGTAATATTTTTTGCTTTAGGTAAACATAAAATCTAGTCGCATAAAAATGGCCTATCGTTGTACCATACGAAATAACAATTATGTTTTTGAAGATCTTAAAACAGTTCTTGCAAAAGCATCTCCTATGCGTTCGGGTGATGTAATGGCCGGAATAGCTGCTAGTTCTTACGAAGAAAGAGTTGCTGCTCAAATGGCATTGGCTGATATTCCTTTAAAAGATTTTATACAAACCGACATTATTGATTACGACAGCGATGAAGTAACCAGACTTATAATGGATAACTATGATAAACTAGTTTTTCAACAATTATCTCATCATACTGTTGGTAGTTTTAGAGATTGGTTATTAAGCGATGCAGCCAATACTGAAACACTTACTTCCATTGCAAAAGGATTAGTGCCGGAAATAGTTGCAGCTGTAAGTAAAATTATGCGCAATCAGGATTTGATTACCGTTGCACAAAACTGCGAAGTAGTAAGCAGGTTCAGAACTACAATTGGACTTAAAGGTCATTTATCTACCCGACTACAACCCAATCATCCTTTTGATGATGAAAAAGGAATTATGGCCAGTATCATTGATGGCTTATTGCTGGGAAATGGGGATGCGGTTATTGGTATCAATCCTGCTACCGATAATCCTGAAAAAGTAGCCCATTTATTAATGCTGCTAGATGAATTGAGAATACAATTTAAAATACCAATGCAATCATGTGTTTTATCGCATGTAACTACCACTTTACAATTGATAGAACAAAAAGCGCCAGTTGATCTAGTATTTCAATCTATTGCTGGTACGCAAAAAGCAAATGCATCATTTGGCATTTCCTTATCCTTATTAAAAGAAGCCTATGAAGCTGCAATTTCTCTCAATAGAAACTCGGCTAGCAATCAAATTATGTATTTCGAAACTGGACAGGGTGCAGCCTTATCTTCCAATGCCAATGAAGGGGTAGATCAGCAAACCTGCGAAGCAAGAGCTTATGCAGTAGCCCGACATTTTAATCCGTTCTTAGTGAATTCGGTGGTAGGTTTTATTGGTCCGGAATATTTATACGATGGAAAACAAATCATCAGAGCAGGACTTGAAGATCATTTTTGCGGCAAGTTAATGGGCCTGCCCATGGGTATGGATGTTTGTTGCACTAGTCATGCTGAATCAGATCAAGATGATATGGACAGCCTCCTTACGCTGCTTTCTGTTGCAGGTTGTAATTTTTTTATGGGTGTGCCTGGCGCAGATGATATCATGTTGCATTATCAATCCACTTCATTCCATGATGCGCTATACGCTCGAAAAATTACCAACAAAAAACCAGCACCTGAGTTTGCCAGTTGGCTATATCAAGAGGGGATAACGGATACCGAAGGGTTGCTGCTACCAACCAATGAATTAAAAACCATTTTACTTAATTCAACTTTGTAAAGTGAATCAACAAGATAAAGCTCAAAATATTGAAATAGGTTCTAAGTGGCAATCGCTTAAAAAATATACTCCTGCAAGAGTAGCATTAGGCAGAACCGGAAATGCCATACCTGTTAAAGAAATGCTGCAACTTAAGGTAGCACATGCTTTTGCAAAAGATGCCGTATATGCTGCTATGGATGTACACCTTATTGAACAATCCTTACAGCAACTAAATTTTCCGGTATTATCTGTTTGCAGCAAAGCGGTCAACAGAAAAATGTATATACAGCGGCCCGATCTTGGCAGACAATTAGATGATGCGTCCTGCATTATGTTACAACAAAACAGCAAAGGTTTCGATGTAGGATTGATAATCGCTGATGGCTTATCTGCTACAGCTATACAATTGCATTCCTTTCCTTTTATTCAGCAAATAGTTCCCTTGTTACAAAAAGCTGGTCTTACCATTGCTCCCATTGTTATTGCCAGTCAGGCCAGGGTGGCTATAGGAGATACCATTGGCAGTGTTTTGCAATGCAAAGTATCTGTAGTACTTATTGGCGAAAGGCCCGGATTATCTGTTTGCGACAGTATGGGTATTTATACCACGTATCAACCAGCAATGGGTTTAACAGATGAAAGCAGAAATTGTATATCCAATATTCATGCAAAGGGACTTGACTATTATACTGCTGCTCAAAAAACATTTTTACTTATTCAAAACAGCATTGCGTTTAAACTATCAGGAGTTCATTTAAAAGAAAATGCCGACATTATTAATTTACAATAGGCATTGACAACGATTTAATTTCTGTACTAGAAAAAAGGACTTATATAAATAGTAACGATAAGTGTTTGATCCCACTAAACTATTCGCCTAATAAAAAATCAGGCCTTTAAATAAAAATATATTTTATTAGGTGAAAGGTGTTTTACAAAGTACGAACAGCACGGACATAGTATTTAACAACCTTGTTGCTTGACCAATAGCTATCAAAATCTTTCTGACTGCCATCTGCAAAATCTTGAAACCAAGCATTTTTTGCATTGCTTTGTGCGTCACCTCGAGATGTACTCAACGTAGCACTCCAATAAAAAATAACACCAGGATATTTTATAGGATAAAATTCACCAATAGAATCCTTGTTTTCGTACAATACA
>CAIOIZ010000041.1 GCA_903858475.1 uncultured Bacteroidota bacterium | reverse complement strand
TCATGGCCGCATTGTCGGTGCAATAGGCAAAATCAGGTATAAAAGTATTCCATCCCAACTGCATACCCATATCTGTAAATGCCTTTCTTAGGCCTTTATTGGCGCTCACGCCTCCTGCAATACAAATGTCTTTTATGCCCGTTTCTTTGGATGCTTTTTTAAGTTTATTGAGTAAGATACTTACAATGCGATTTTGAATAGAAGCACAAATGTCTGGCAGGTTTTGTTGAATGAATAATTCTTGCTCTGCTGTACTAGCCAATAATGTTTCTTTGTAAACAATAGAATTGCCAGCGTTTTTTAAAAAATATAAAAAAGAAGTTTTCAATCCACTAAAACTAAAATTCAATCCAGGTATTTGAGGTTCTGGAAAGGAAAATCTGGTAGGGTCTCCAGTGGCAGCATATTTATCAATCAAGGGGCCACCAGGGTAGGGTAGTCCTAATAATTTTGCAGATTTATCAAATGCTTCACCAGCAGCATCATCAATGGTTTCTCCCAATACCGTTAATAGTGAAGGGCTATCGCATCGAACAATTTGTGTATGCCCACCACTTACGGTAAGGCATAAAAAAGGGAAACTAGGTTTTTGTTCAGGTATTAAATTAGCCAACACATGAGCTTGCATGTGGTGTACAGCAATCAAGGGTTTATTCAAAGCCAAGGCCAACGATTTTGCAAATTGTGCTCCTACCAATAAGGACCCAATCAGCCCCGGTGCATGGGTAAATGCAATGGCATCTAATTCATTTAAAGAAATACCTGCTTCCTCAATGGCAGCATCAACCACGGGTACTATATTTTGTAAGTGCGCCCTACTGGCTAATTCTGGTACCACACCACCATATTGCTCATGCACGGTTTGATTGGCAATTTTATTGCTGTAAATTTTTCCATCCCTGCAAATAGCAGCAGATGTTTCATCGCAAGAAGATTCTATGGCGAGTAGGGTATGCGACAATTGAAAATAATTTTTGGTGTATGTTTTTTTGCAAATGTAGGAAATCAATACTTGCAGCCGTTGATCAATTATTTAGATCGGATGGCTTCCACAGGATCCATGCGGGCCGCTCTTCTGGCAGGAATGATACCAGCTAGTATGCCAACCGCCACACAAATAACGATGGTTATCATTAACATGGGCAAGGAGATAAATACGGGAAAATTGGCGAGTTTTGAAAGAATTTGGGTTAGAATAAAAACAAATAGTAACCCAAGGGCGCCTCCTAAAATACAGAGAATAACCGCCTCCATTAAGAATTCGAAGAGGATGCTGCTGCTTTTTGCTCCGATGGCTTTTTTTAAGCCAATGATGGAGGTTCTTTCTTTCACCGTGACAAACATAATATTGGCAATGCCAAATAGGCCAATAATTAAGCTGATTACACCAATGATTGCACCCACCACATTGATAGTAGAAAAGAACCCAGTGATGGCTTTTGAAAAAGCTTCCACGCTGTTGAGTGAAAAATTATCTTCTTGTGTTGGACTTAACTTTCTTACTTGTCGCATGATGCCTTGTAATTCATCCTGTAGGGCGGCTGTTGTAACGGTTTCCTTTCCCTTTGCTATCAATATCGGGTTGCTGAAATTGTCATTAAAAATTTGTTTACAAAAAAGATAAGGCATCATGATACAATTATCATAATCCCATCCGATAAAATTGGTCCCTTCTTTTTTAATAACCCCAACAACAATTGCTTTCCTTCCTTTTATGTCAATTTCTTTGCCCACTGCTCTTTCAGCGGTACCAAATAAATTTTCAGCATTCACATAGCCCAATAAGCAAACATGGCTACCCGCATCAAATTCGCTGGTAGAAAAATATCGGCCACCGGCAAAACTGAGGGGCTGAATAATCATTTGGTCGGGCACTACACCGTATACCCTAGATCCCTGAATGACATCTTCTTTATGAGAAATATTGGCACCCGTTTGCATTAAAAATGCAATGGCTTCTAATAATTGACTTCTTTCTTTAATTAGTGCAGCATCTTCATATTTCATCACAGGCCGCTCTCTGTATTTCCAAGATGGGCGGTCAGGCCCCCCACTATAATCGAAGCGATCAATATAAATAGTATTGCTTCCCAAGCTTTTGACTTCATTTTGGATATTGATTTCCAGACTATTGACAGTTGCCAATACACCAATGATACAGAAAATGCCAAATGCAACACCCGTAAGGCTAAGGGCTGTACGGAGTTTATTTACTTTCAGTTCCTGAAAAGTAAGCTTCAATGAATTCAATATAATAGATAGCGACTTTCGCATAAATCAAAATTACGTTAGCGGAAGGGATTATCAACCGGAATTACATGAATGGCTTTTTAATTATTTTTTTGCGCAAACATTACCGAATATTGTACTTTTACAAAAAGTACTCTATGAATATTTTTGTCGCTGGACTTCCATACGATCTCGATGATGCTGAATTAGAAGAGATATTTGAAAAATTTGGCACGGTGAGTTCCGCCAAAGTTTCTATTGACCGCGAAACAGGTAAGAGTCGTGGTTTTGGTTTTGTAACCATGCCCAACAGCGAAGAGGGCAAGGAAGCCATTGAATTATTAAATGATATTTCATTAGGTAAAAAACCCTTGGTAGTAAAAGAAGCGGAGGATAGACCCCAAGCTTCCAGTTTCAAAAAAAGAGAACCAGGTGGAGGTAATTTTGGTGGAGGTAGAAATAGGAAATTTTATTGATTCCTTTCTTTTTTTTGCGAGCTCCATTTTTCTGTTGCTATATTATTTTAGCCATTTCGGCCGTGATTTTTTCTATTCGGGAAAATGATCATTCATTCCAATAGGACTCTTTTAATTCACTAAATATAGGGGATGTTTAGTGTTGCTCCTGATTATATCTTGAAAGCTTTCTTGCATTGGGAAATGAATGTCTCTTATTTTTATTGCCAACCACTATTGCAATGCATTGTTTGATTAAATTATTTAAGCCGCTTGTTTTCTTACTGCTATTTTCCATGGCAACTTGCATCAGCACGAACGCACAAACGGCCCTTTTTTCTGAACATTGGAATGAATTGCAAAGGCAACGTACTTTGTATGCATACCCCGTTCAAGTATGGGATAGTTTGCGTTGTGTTTGGTATGGACAATGTCGTACAGCACCAACAAGTACACCCGCTACGCTAAACTATTGTACCCTCAATAAACGGATGTTTGGATGGCATTCTATCGGCACCTCTTCTTCAAGTTATCAATGGTCACTATTAAGCGATCTTTCCTATTTCAGTTATGATATTGATCCTGCTACTGGCAATGCTAAAAACCCTACCGCAATGTCCGGATTTGCAAGTGATGCTACTGTTTTGACTGCTTTGTCGAATGGGGTTAAAGTAAATCTTTGTGCTACCCTTTTTAATAATAGCACAGAATTTGCTGTCTTCTTCGGAAATAGTTCTGTTCAATCAAATTGTATCAATAATTTGGTCAATCATGTAGTGGCTGCCAATGCCACAGGTATCAATATAGATTTTGAAGGATCGGGTTTGAGTAGTACTTACCTAACGGCTTTTACCAATTTCATGTCCAATTTATCGGCTCAGTTACATGCAGCCATACCGGCAGCTGAATTAAGTATCGATTTGCAGGGAGCCTATGCCAATTCGGCTAGTTTATTATCCAATCTTTTGTCTACTACCGATTTGTTTATTTTAATGGGGTATGATTATTATTGGGGCGGGCAATTCTATCCTGGTCCTGTTGCACCTACCTATCAATTTCCTGCAGTAGTGGGCGATCCCTATGGTCATGGCAGTGTTTCTAATGATTTAAATAACCTGGTAAAAAATGTAGGTACTGCTAAATCTATTTTGGCTATGCCTTATTATGGACGTAGGTGGGCTACAACCAATGGTTGCGTCATTCCTGCCACTGGAAATACCGCTTCTATTAGCACGCAAACCTATGCGCAATTTCGACAAAATTCCAATGGCTACTATAGTAATACCTACCGTGATACCAATTCATTGGCAGCCTATCATTGCTTTACCGATGTGAATACTATACCAAACGAACAATTCATGGATGATAGTAGTAGTCTTCAAAAAAAATACAACCTAATCAGGCAAAGGGGCATTGCTGGTGCAGCAGTATGGCGACTAGGGTATGATGCAGGCTATATGGATTGCTGGAATCTGGTAGATAGAAACTTAAGCCTGTGTGCAGTAACGCCATTAACAGATACTATCTATGATATGGGTGGGTATAAAGGTGTTTACCACAGTTCAGAAAATTACACTTTTAGTATTGCTCCTCCTGGTGCTACGGCAGTTCAACTTAATTTTTTAAATTTCGACCTGGAAGCCAATTACGATTCCTTGATTATTTATGATGGAAGTACCACTGCCGCGCCTGTGTTGGCTGCATTAACAGGTGCCAGCTTGCCTGTGCCAGTCACCAGCAGCGGATCTGTAATAACATTGCGTTTTCATTCGGATGGGGCTACAGTCAAAGCAGGGTTTAGAGCAGTATATACTACCATTATTTGTGCTTCGATGCGAAAAACAATTGGTTCTGGCAATTTTAATAATCCTGCAATATGGGAATGTGGATTGCTCCCTTCTTTAAACGACTCCGTGGAAATCAGTGAAGGGCATTCTGTTACCATTCCGGTATCTACACAAATTAAATATTTAAAAATTCGTCCATCCGCTTCCGTTAGTATTTTAGATCCTTCCGTAGTGCTAACAATTGGGGGGGCTTCGAAAAAAACGAGTCAACTTTTTGTGGAGGGTAGTCTAACTATTTCCAGCGGCACTTGTTGGGTAAATGGGAAAGTGCAATTGACAGGCAATTACAGTTTTATGCTTACAGGTGGCAAATTAACCATCGACGGCAATACAGGATTTGTATCTACAAGTGTAGCAGATGGAGAATCTCTTATGGTGGCTGATGCAGGAGCCACTAGTTTTATTTGTAGTGGAGGTACGCTTCAATTCGTGAATCCGCCATTGGGCAGCAGCAGTGAAATAATGCAAGTGCCTTATGACTTTGCTGCTGGAAATACACTTTTATTAGGAGATGGTAACAGTACAATTGGTTCAAATAATACAAATGGTTTTGGAGGCAATGGATTTCCTGCCACCATCGGTAAGCTTATCTTGGACGCTGCAACGGTTGGGAATAATCGGGTGTTAAAAGTAATAAAGCCCCTGACAGTAAAAATAAATTGCGAAATAAAGTCGGGAAATCTAGTTCAGCAGTCATCGATAACCGTTAGTAATTGATTTATTCTACTATCAATAGATATTGCAAAACTTCTTTGTCATTCAAAGTTATGGTTAAAGGAAATTCGCCGTCCTCATTAAAGGTATAGGCAAACCCAATGGCATTGCCATTTACAGTGAAGTTCATCACTTTTTCAATAATTTTCTTGTTGGCTTCTAATCGTAAAGCTACTTTTAAAACCTGGCTGCCATTGCTGGCAGTTAGATTGAAATTAACCGCTTTGCCCACTTTGGTATTGAGTAAGCCCGAATTGGGGGTGAAACTATGCACTCCAAACAGATGAGCACCAGTAAGGCTAATGGGTAATTCATAAAAATCTTTTTTGCTCTTTGGCGCATTGCCTAATTTCCATGCTTCATTATCGGGATAATGTTGGTTGTTGAAAATCTTTTTGTCAGCAAAAAAATAAATTCCCTCAAATGATTTTATAAAATTGCTGCCTTTTTTATCAAGCGTGCCTGCTCCCATGCAAGGATCTACATAATACCAGGTTTCTGGACTTTGCCCTAATTGAACTACAGCCCAGGTATGGTTGATGTCTGGTTTTTTTTCATTGATTTCATCGGTATTTTTCTTGATGAATCCATCTACAGTAAGGCAACGGATATTGGCACTGCTACACATATCTTGAAAGAGCGCTGCATAGCCAGCACCAATGGCTTTGCGGGTTTTTAAAATTTCTGTACTATTTACTTTACTTAGGTCATTGCTCTTGCCAGCTTTAATGTCGTAGCTAATATGAGTGGCAATCCAAGTGTAAATGGCCCTGGCTTTTAATTCTTTCGTTGTACAGTTTTTGGTAACGATATTGGCAATAGTACCCATATTCAGACTGTCGAAGCTGCCCAGTTTCATCACGGCATCATCCACCGTTTGATAGGCTGCATTGGATTGGGCATTTGTTAAACCTATGCAACAAAAGGACAGGGTATAGAGTATCAGTTTTTTCATTCCTTAAAAATAGTAATCAAATAGTTAAAGAATAACAAAACATTTATACATTTAATTTCAGTAATCATTAATTGAGTGATAAAGTTCAACGCCACGATAAAGAAATTTGCACAACAAGGTGAAAAGACGGGCTGGACCTATATTGAATTACCAGCAGCAGTTGCTGAAAAATTACAACCCGGAAAGAAGCAATCATTCAGGGTCAAAGGTAGCTTGGATGCATTTGTCATCAAAGGAATTGCCCTGATACCGATGGGGGGAGGTGATTTTATACTGCCTTTGAATGCAAGTATTAGAAAGGGGGTTAAAAAAAAGTTGAATGAAATGATAAGGGTGGAGTTGGCAATAGATACAGACGCCTATTCACTGCCTGTGGCCTTCATGGTTTGCTTAGCTGATGAACCAGCAGCCATGGAGTATTTTAATTCCTTGACAAAAGGACATCGGAATTATTTTGGCAAATGGATTGAATCGGCTAAAACCATTGAAACTAGCACAAAACGAATAGCCATGGCAGTTAATGCGCTTAGTAAAAAAATGGGCTATCCCGAAATGATCAGGGCTGCAAAAAAAGCAGGATAAGAGTGGTAGAGATTATAATTATACTTATTTTCATTGCATGCAAAACCCAACCAGTTTTCAACGAAGCATAGGTCTGCCTGCTGCTACCTCCATTGTAGTGGGTAGCATCATTGGATCGGGTATATTTATGCGACCTGCAGAGATGGCTGCATTATTGGGGTCGCCAGGATGGATATTACTGGTATGGATAATCGCAGGGTTGTTCACCTTATTTGCAGGAATGGTAAGTGCAGAAATTGGCGCCATGATGCCTCGTACTGGTGGACAATATATGTTCATGCAAACGATTTATGGAAAATTTTGGAGCTATTTGTTTGGGTGGGCTAATTTTTCAGTCATTAATACTGCTGGCACGGCGGGGATTGCATTCATCTTTGCACAGTATTTCGAAAACTTTGTAAAATTGCCTGTATTATCTACCAGTCTGGTGAATTCATTTGTTATTCATTTGCCAATGATTGGAGATATTTTTCCCTTGCAAGATTGGGGAGTGAAAATATTGACCATATTGGTTTTAACAGCGTTTACCCTTATCAGTTATATCAGCACTCGGTTAGGAGGCAGGGTGCAATTATTTTTCACAATTATCAAAGTGATGTCCATTGCTTTATTGATAGGCGGATTATTTTTTTCTGGTAAGGGCTCCTTTCATCATTTTATAGAAAGCTCAGCAACCCTTCATCCTGCTAGTATATTAGCAATGATAGCTGCGCTGGTAGCAGCTTGTAATGGAGCATTGCAAAGCTATGATGGATGGGCAAATATGATTACTGTTGCAGGGGAAATAAAAAATCCTGAGAAAAACATTCCTCGTAGTTTGTTTATAGGAGTAGGGATATGTATGTTGATTTATATGGCCATTACCGCCGCCATGTTATATATCATGCCCGTAGAGCAAATGGCTTCCTCTTCATTAGTGGCTTCAGATGCAGCAGGTATTGCATTTGGTAGCTTGGGGGGTAGCGCGATTGCTTTACTGATTTGCTTATCCGTGTTGGGGGCTACCAATGGAAATGTGTTAGCGGCACCCCGCATGACATTTGCAATGGCACAAGAGGGTAATTTCTTTCGAGTATTTGGCAAGGTTCATAAAAAATATAACACCCCTGGCAACGCACTTTGGTTGCATCTTTTTATTATGATCCTATTTGTATTTAGTGGGTCGTTTTATACCCTTACAGATATGTATATTTTTGTTGCATGGCTTTTCAATCTGATGATGATTAGCGGGCTATTTATATTGCGAAAAAGAATGCCGGATGCAAACAGACCCTATAAAATGTGGGGATACCCATGGATACCCACACTATTATTGATTTTTACTGCTTTTTATTTGGGGTTCACTTTGTACAATGACATTACTAATTATATGTCAGGAAAAATTAAAATAATGAATTCTGTACTTGGGTTAGTGCTCACGGCAGCAGGCATACCCTTTTATATTTATTTCAGATGGAAGAATAAAAAGGATATTAATCCTCCCACCATTCTTTAGGTTTTAATGCTATTTTTTGAGATACTACGCCTTGTACCAACAGGTATTGTGCTGCACAATATGTGAGCATAATCAGAACTCCGGCCATTGGGAAATGGTGATAAAATTTATTGATGGCCAGCATTGAATCAGATAAAACAAATAAGATGGCTCCAGCAACAAAATATTTATTGGAGGGTGATTGTACTTTTAAATATACATGTACACTACTAAAAAGCATGGCAGATAAAACAATGGCATAAATGGTTACTGGAATTTCCATGTCACCTAAGCCCGGGAAGATGAGTAATAATAAGCCAAAGCAATAACTGTAAATCAGTAATAGCCACCAGGGTTGCTTTTTAAAAAGAGACCCAAAATAAGATTTGATGCGAAAAAAATAGCTGATATAAAAAACATGCGCCAATAAGAAAGCGGCTACCCCAAAAATAAAAAAGGAGGGCTGCATGAATTCAAACAGCAAAAAAATATCTCCTAAAGTTGAAAAAATCAAGGCAACATAAATCATCCATTTGCCTGCCACTTGGGGAAAGCTATAAAAAAGATAAATAATTAGTACGGGAATCAATAGGGGCTTGGCACTTATTTGTAAGGCAATTAAATTGGTGGCAGTGCCAATTATATCCAACAATGACAGCACTACAAAAATGATTAAAAAAATCGTAGGCCGAGGGTAGTGGTCCTTGTTAAAAGTTTCAGGAAATTCAGTTTCGTTCATACTTAACTGTTATAATTCAACTCGCCCTTTATTATTATAATAATATTGGTTAAGTGAATCTTTAATAAAACTGGTATCAGATAGTGGTCTAGTAAATGGCTCTGCTAATTTATAATGTAAAGAGTCCGTGCTATACAAAATTACCTGATGTCCTCTGCCAATCAAATTCAACATCCTTTTTTCAGCCCAGTCTCTATTGGTGGTATTTTCAAAAACAATTTTGAAAGTATAAGCACTGCTATTTGGTATTGTAGTAATAATAGTGTTATTGGTTATAGGCAGGGTATCCTTTGTTTTAGTAGGGGTGTCAATAAGGGGCAATGTATTCGATTCAGTAATGGTATTCGTTGCAGGAACATTCCCTTTGTTATTGTACAGCCAATACCATAGTCCCCAGGCTCCCATGGCCAATAGGACAATTACTGCAGCAATGATCAGAGATTTTTTATTACTCTTGGATTTACTTTCAGATGCAAATGAAATAACTTCCTCTGCTTTTTCCTTGGCTTCTGAATGCACTAAGTCTTTTTCTTTGTTGATAAGATGACCGGGTATAAATTCGTATTGACCAGCCTGATTTTTATTCAAAGTGCCAATACCATCAATGTAAAAGGGCTTGCCAATATTCAAAAATTGCCGGCCTAGCAATAAATACGAATCCAAGTCAGCAGCAGCCAGCGGCCTTATTTTTCTGGTTTGGTGAACAATATAATTGATAAGAGCATCATCTTCTAGTGCACGCCCATTGTAAACAAAACTGATACTATCAGAGGAGCCTACAAAATCCTTGTCATTCTCTACCGGAAATACGATGTCTACATTCAGTTTAAAGCTACCAATTCCTTGCAGGGTAATCGTTTTTTCCTGGTAAAAATG
The DNA here is from genome assembly GCA_903858475.1 of uncultured Bacteroidota bacterium. Taxonomy (GTDB): domain Bacteria; phylum Bacteroidota; class Bacteroidia; order Chitinophagales; family Chitinophagaceae; genus Ferruginibacter. The sequence continues at coordinate 10,191 of CAIOIZ010000041.1, read as the reverse complement.
TTGTACCAGTAATTGTTCAATTTTCATGCTTATGATTGATGTAGACAAACATACAAGATATTGACTAGATGGCAAAGCCAGAAAGCTCAATTGTACTAGATTTGCAGCATGTTATCAGAAAAAGATAAGCAGTTTTTGCAGTATTGGGAGCAGGTAAGAGAAAAAGAAGCCCTTTTTAGCCGAAAACTAATCAGCGGCTTGCCAATGGCTTTAATTTATAGCTTACCCATTTTACTATTGATGGTGGTGGTCAGGCTTTACCTCCCTCTTTGGTACATGCGTGTAGAGACAAAACAGACAGCTATTGTAGTAGCTGGCTGGTCAGAAAAATTTGCCAAAGTAACCAATGCAGATTTTGTAATGGTTATCATTGCCATATTTATATTGGCATTTTGCTATGCATTTTTCAGAATGCAATTCAAATGGGAAATGAATGAGCAATTGTATAAAGAGTTAAAATATAAAGAAAAAAAGTGGGCGAGTAACAGCGAAGGCCATTAAAGCCTATTTTTGAAAAAAATTGAATACCTATTTATGAGAAAAATTTTAATGTTATTATTGGGCACAACGGTCATCCTTTCCTGTAACAAAACCTCTACCGACCCCGTTACTTGCCCTTATACAGAATCAACCCTAGTAGCACCAGCCGCTGAAATTGCCGTAGTACAGGCTTATGTAAATACCAACGCTCCTACTGCTGTGCAGCATAGTAGTGGCATATTTTATGAAGTAACGTCAGCGGGTACAGGTACTGTTACACCAGGTCTTTGTTCATATTTGACAGTGAAATATACTGGTAAGCTTTTCAATAATACAATTTTTGACCAAAACCTTTTCGGTACCACTTTTCAATTAGGAAATCTAATTATAGGATGGCAGAAGGGGATCCCTCAAATTAAAAAAGGGGGCACTATCCGTTTATTTGTTCCTCCTTCATTGGGGTATGGCGCCTCAGGCTCTGGCACATCAGTACCACCCAATGCCTACCTTATTTTTGAAATACAATTGATAGACGTACAATAAAAAATGTGAAGGGCTTTGATCAAACAATCAAAGCCTTTTTTAATTTTACCTAAACTTATTTCCATTGCGGCACGAAGCAATTTCTGTTTTTGATATGTTTAAGATTGGAGTAGGTCCTAGTAGTAGCCATACTTTGGGTCCATGGCGTGCTGCCCAACAGTTTACACAGTCACTCGAAGCAAAACTATTATTAGATAAGGTGGCGAGTATAGAAATTTTACTCTATGGCTCTCTTGCAAAAACAGGTATTGGCCATGGTACTGATATTGCTATTCAATTGGGCTTGAGTGGCGATGATCCCGTAAGCTTTGATGTAAGTGCTATTGATGCAAAAGTGGCCGATATAAAGGCAATGAAAAAAATAGTACTGGCAGGTAAACATGAAATCGATTTTAATCCTGCAGAAGATATTGAATTTCTTTTCAGTGAAAGCCTTCCATTCCACCCCAACGCATTGACCTTTCTGGTAGCATGCACGAATGGGGAAACACTGGCAGAAACTTATTATTCTGTCGGAGGAGGATTTGTTGTTAAAGAACCTGGCATAGAGGCTAACGATGACGCTTATGCGACTTATAGCAATCTGGAAGATGTAGTGCTGCCTTTCCCCATCAACACCTCCGACGAGTTACTGCATTGGTGTATGAAAACAGGATTACATATTAGTGAAATTGTATTGGAAAATGAACACAGTTGGCGCCCAGAATCCGACACTCGGCAAGGCTTGATAAATATTTGGAACGTAATGAAGCACTGTATTTACAGAGGCTGTCATACAGAAGGGATGCTGCCGGGCGGATTAAATGTAAAGAGAAGAGCAGCTGGTTTAAATAAAAAATTAATTAACGGAAGGGCTTATCAAGATTATGGTAGCTGGATAGCAACAATTCAACAAGGTGGAAATGATTTTAAATATATCTTGGATTGGGTAAGTTGCTTTGCCCTGGCAGTTAATGAAGAGAATGCAAGTTTTGGAAGAGTAGTTACTGCCCCCACCAATGGTGCTGCAGGAGTTATTCCCGCCGTGCTACAATATTATGTTTGTTTTTGTGGTGGTAATACAGAAGATAAGATGCTTCAATTCTTATTAACTGCTGCAGAAATTGGAAGTATATTTAAAAAGGGAGCAACTATTTCTGCTGCCATGGGGGGCTGTCAGGCTGAAATTGGGGTCAGTAGCGCTATGGCAGCTGCAGCCCTTACCGAATGTATGGGTGGTACACAAAGACAAACTTTAATGGCTGCCGAAATTGCAATGGAACATCATCTGGGACTTACTTGTGATCCTATTGGAGGCTTGGTACAAATTCCTTGTATTGAAAGAAATACCATGGGAGCCATCAAAGCCATTACTGCATCGCAATTGGCGCTACAAAGTACTCCTGATTATGCAAAAGTTAGTCTGGACAGTGTTATTAAAACAATGTGGGACACTGCCATTGATATGAATAGTAAATACAAAGAAACATCCGATGGTGGACTAGCCGTTAATGTACCGCTGAGCTTGAGTGAATGTTAAGAATGTGTAGGAGGGGGCTTCATTAAATACCATATTTTCTCTTAATATCTCTATCAGTTTCTCTTTCCCGAATACTATCCCTTTTGTCATGTATTTTTTTCCCCTTGGCCAAGCCAATTTCCATTTTTGCCAATCCTTTTTCTGTAATAAAAATTTTAAGTGGAATAACCGAATACCCCTTTTCCTTAATCTTGCCCTCTATCTTTTTTAATTCCCTTTTATTTAATAATAATTTTCTTTCCTGCATCGGTTCATGGTTGGTATAAGTACCATAGGCGTATTCGGAAATGTGTAGGCTTTTTACAAAAAGTTCTCCCTGGTGAAAATAACAATAACTATCATTGAAACTGGCTTTGCCAGTACGCAAGCTTTTGATTTCGGTTCCTGCTAATACCATACCAGCAATAAAACTTGCCTCAATATAATATTCGTGATATGCCTTGCGATTGCTCAATTCCATCCAGCAAAGGTAACATTAGTAAATTGTATCTAGCAATACCGCCTTGGTTAAGAACCATTGGCTTTTTGCAATTTTTCCAATAGTTTTCTGGCTTCTTCATTAGTGGGGTCAAATAACAAATATTGTGTTAGGTAGTCAATTGCTTTTGGTTTATCATTTTTGATGTTGACATAGTACACCACCAATTTATAAAGACTGTTTACCAATTGGGACTTGTATTTAACAGTGTCTTTTCCTGCGAATGCAACCATTGCTTCATAATGCGGAACGGCTAAGCCTAATTGCATGCTGGTATCTAATGCTTCATTACATTTGATTCTGTAGGTATAGCCGTATATCTGTTCTGGATATTTTTCTTTATACATCTGCCAAAGGCTGTCGGCTAATGCATAATCTAAAATATTCATATGCGCCAAAGCTCGGTTGTAAATATCCAAGTTACTTGGTTTGGGTTTAAAATTATAAATGCGATCCAAAGTTGCTGCTATTTGAACAGGGTTATTCTGTTTTTTATATATTTCCAGCAATCTATTAAGTGCCTTTGTTTTTTCATAACCAGTCGTATCTTTTTCTATTATTTTATTATAAAAACCAATCACCGCATCTTCCGATTCCACAAATTTGGATTCGATGGTAGCAGCAATTTCATAATCAGTTACTTGAATTTTATCTGGCACTTCTTGTTGCATGAAGGATTCAATATTCAATTTGGCATTCACGGAATCTTTCAATCTTTCATAGCAATAAGCATTCAATACTTTCAATCTAAGACCGATTTCACTTGCACAAGCTCCAGTTTGTAGTTGACTAGATTTGGCCAAGGCTTCATTGTATTTTCCTGCTCTGAATAAATAATCAGCAGCGAAAAGGGCTGTTTGACAATCGGCATCTGTATTCGCAATATATTTATCAAGATATTCTTTTGCCTTGTCTACATCTCTGTAAGAATAATAATCATACATCGCTAAATAGGCAGGTGCATACATGGGATCCAATTTGGTAGCATCCTCATAATTTTCTAACATTATTTCATAATTCTTTTGAGTCTCGTATAATTTGCCCAGCCGATAATTTGCCAATGCATACTTTGGATCTTCCAACAATGCATTTCGATAATTTTTATCTGCACTTTCTCCATTCCATATTTTTCTATACGCGTTGCCTAATAGTATATATGCTTGTGGTTTATTTACGTTTTTGAGGGTAAGTGCTTTATTTAATATATTAACTGCATATTGATAACTGCTGTCATCATTTTTAGGTTCAATGGCAGCTCTAGCGATAGCAAGCAATATTTCAGCATTTTTCCCTGCAACTCCTTCTGCTGCTAAAAAATTCCTTTTTGCAGCGCCAGGATTGTTCTCTTTGATTTGAATATGTCCGAGTGCCGCTAACAAAAAACCATTGCCTGGGTTATTGGATAAGGCTTTATCTAGCACCGCTTTTGCCTTCGCAAATTCCTGCTTCGAAGATTGCAAGTAGCTTTCTGTTAACCAGTAAGCTGCTTCTGCATTTTTGGTATCAGCAGCTACAATTGGAGTTAATAGATTAATGGCTGACTTATAACGCTCATAATACAACATTTTCTTAGCGGGATCCAAACTTTGCGATTGTACAGCTAGGAATGAAAAAACAAGCAGGGTACCGAGTAATGACTTTTTCATCTCAGGAATCATTTAGTATCGTAAAGTTCTGAAATAATTTTCATAGTAATACAGTGCCTAAAGTTAAATTATGCACTATTTAAGGAGGGCAGAGCTAAGATTATGAAATGATGATATGCGCTGGTTGAGTTTACGATGCCCTTTTACCCATTCTGAGCCAAGTCGATAGCGTATTGCCAAGCGTTCTATTAAAATAAAACAGCGCAACCTATGGCTGCGCTGCTAAAAAATATAAAATTTAAATTATTGCCCCATTCCACTTTGCATATTCTGCATATTGTCCATTTCTCCTCGCATGTTTTTGCGTTTAAATAAGCTTACATCGAATTTTCCAAAGCGCCAGCTAAAATTCAATCTTAGTACTTGTGGGTCACGGCGACGTTCATTGTCTTGTATAAAATAAATTGATTCAGAGTGGGAGGCACTTAATTGTGTGCGGAAAATATCATTCATTTGTAAAGTAATCGATGCCGCATTGTTTTTCAAGAACTCTTTTTTAATAGCGATATCCATACTGTACCTGGGTTTAATATAACCCTGTGCACTGGTTTGAGATTGGCCAAATCCGCCACCTCCCATCATGCCCCCCATGCCACCCCCCATGCCTCCTCGTCCGCCACTGCTACCAGGAGGCAACAAGGTTTTGGCAGTATAATCGCCACTTAATTGAATAGAATAGTTTTTAGGTAGTTTGAAATTATTATTGATCTTGGCAAACCAACTCCATTGCGAATTGCTGCTTCCTCCTGCAATATTAGCGGCATCAATAGTACTATTGAAAACATTGATATTAGTAGTAAGGTCCCACCAATTGGCTAATTTATTTTTCCCAGTTAGTTCCATGCCATAGGTATAACTTCTGGTAGCATTAATATAGGAACTCATGATTACGCTATCTGTTTTTGCAGGGTTAGGATTTTTTTCCTTTGATTGATAACGAGTAATCAAGTCATTCGTATTTCTGAAATAAAGGGTGGTCAAAAAAGTATTTCCTGGCTTAAATTGGTTGCTGTAGGATAATTCCATTAAGTTGGTGAATTCGGGAATTAGATCTGGATTCCCCTTGCTCAAATTCAAAGAATCGGTATAGTCGATAAATGGAATTATTTGGAAAAAATTAGGTCGATTAATTTTTCTACTATAATTCAACTGCATGTCTTGTTTGTCATTGATTTTATAGGAAAAGAAGGCGCTGGGAAACATACTAAATGGGTATGAATTGGTAAAGGTTTTGGCCTTGCTAATTAAATTTCCATCGTATTTAGAACTTTCTACTCTTACACCTAATTGCATGCTCAGTTTTTGGAACTGCTGCGAGTAAGTGGTATAGGCTGCATACACAGCGTCTTTAAACTCGTAATTATTATTTAAACCAGGTATTAAAACGTATTTGCCACTGCCGTCTTTAAAATAATTATCATTAAAACTGGTGAAATTTCGGATGGCTGCTCTTGCACCCATTTCGATTTTAATTTTACTGGTAATAGGGTTGGTAAAATCAGTTTGTAAAGTGAAGAATTGGGTAGTGCCTCCACCCAAACTTTGTTCTGTAATCAAGGGTGTTTTGGGATTGTCATTCATGTAATAATACTGTGTGGTAAAATCTCCCAGGTTATCATTTTTACTGTAATTGAAATTGGCATCAGCAGTCAGCTCTTTACCAGCTTTTGCGAAATTGTGTTTAAAACTTAAGTTAGAACCATAATTCCTGAAATTCCCTACGCTATAGCTACTTCGATTCCCTTTGTCTGCTATGGTAATGGGAATATACATGGTATCGCGCAATATATTAATTACATCATTGGTTTTAAATTGGCCACGTCCAATATTGCCACCAATTGTGATGGTATTCCTATTATCAATGAAATAATCCATTCCAATGCGACCAAAGCCGAAATAACCTTTGCTTACTGGTCCGTTTTCCTGTTGTAGATGTGCAATGGCATTGTTTAAAAAATCTGTTCGAGTACTCGTTACCGTACTGATTGATTTTCTAATGGCTAGCATACCTGCAGCAAAAAAGTTGACTTTATCTTGTTTTAAGTTAAAATCGCCGCCAAATCCTGGTCGAGCACGGCTATCAATACTGGCCCTCATACTTCCATTGTAGCCTGCTTTTCTATTTTTCTTTAAAACAATATTCAAGATACCTGCACCACCACCACTTGCATCAAATTTAGCACTGGGATTCGTAATGATTTCAACAGAGGATATTGCATCTGCGGGAATCTGATCGAGCGTCATTGTACTAGGTCTGCCATCAACAAATATTTGCGGGGTTGCATTTCTTAAACTTACATTGCCATCAATATCTACATTCACACTTGGCACATTCTTCATTACATCCACGGCTGTTCCACCTATGCTAGTAAGATTTTTTTCAACATTAAAAACTTTGCGATCGATATTCATCGTAAGCAATGGCTTGTTGGCTGTTACCGTTACGTTTTCTAGCTGGCGAGAATCGGACTTTAATTTTATATTGCCCAAATCCTTATCAACTCCATTTAACATACTAGACATGTCTCCATTGCCGCCACCCATGTTCATTGAGAAAGCCACTTTTTGTTCCACTGATTTATACCCTATGGCAGTAATCTTAAGTTTATAGGAAGCCATGATGGCTAGATTTTCAATGCTAAATTCTCCTCTTTTATTGGTTAGCATACCACCTACCACTACATCTTTTCTCTTTTTTGTAGCAGAGTCCAATTTGTTTTGAATTAACTGTACAGAAACAGCTTCCAGCGGTTTATTGCTGACAGAGTCAAGTAATTTGCCATAAAAACGGCCAATATTCATATTCTGACCACCCATGCCCATTTGCCCCCTGCCACCAGTTCCTTGAAACTGGGCAAAACTTGATTGGGTATAAAATAGGGAAATCAGTACAAGTATTGTTTGAAAGATTTTTTTCATTATAAGTTTTGTTATTTTATGTAGCTATTACAAAAATCGGCCATAAATGTTTAACCATCTACCTCATAAGGGATGAATGGCCATATAGGATGGGGAATAGCTTTAAATGTTAAAGGATTTAATTAATTACTTAAGATAGTAATCAGTACTTGCACAATACCGATAATAAAACCGAGTACACCACCTATTATTTCTACAAATCGGAATTCTTTTTGCATGATGTCATTAAGTATAGATTCTAGTTTGTCGGAAGAGAATTCCTGCACTTTTTTTGTTACAATTTTCTCTAAATCCAATTCTTGCCGAAGATTGCCCATGTAATTGCGCATTATCTGTGGAAAGAGGGCTTGCAATTCATCCATCAATGAACTTTTTAATTGATTGATGGTTTTGTCGCTGATGAACATCGACAATAATGGGAAAGTATCACTTAATTTATTTTTCAGAAAAGCATCAATGTGCTTTTCAATTTCAGGCATTATTTTGTCAATATTGGACTGATTGGTTATTTTCTCCGCAATGTCATCAAAGGACAGCAATTCATTACTTACTAGTTTGCCTAATTTTTCCGCAAACTGTGCCTGCCTTTTAGGGAAAATACCATGAAATTGAATTCCAAGTATACGCTTGGGCTCTTTTGGATGAAAAAGCATTTTTATGGCAATCCAATTGGTAAACCAACCAATAAAAGCCGAAATCAAGGGAATCAGAAATAGCCAGCTATTCATGTTTATAAATTGGATGCAAAGAAAGGCAAAAAAAAATAAGATGAAATGTAATTTTGCCTGAAATGGCTTTTTGGTTACTTTTGCAGCAGAAATCAACATGGTGGTTGTAGCTCAGTTGGTTAGAGCATCAGATTGTGATTCTGAGGGTCGCCGGTTCGAACCCGGTCATCCACCCAATAAGTCCCTTGCAAGAGGGGCTTTTTTATTTGACTTAACCCGTCAGCCTGCATCCATTCATCCCTTTTTATGAAATAATTTGCTATTTCCCATGCCACCGCTGGAATAAAAGCAATTGTTTTTCCGTTAATTTTACCGCATGCAAAAAATTGCAGCATTCATTATGAGTAAAAAATTTTTACCGGTATTACTGGTACTTACGGTTACCGGATTGTTTCTGGCTTTTCAATCGCAGGGAAAGAACGATCGGGATGACAATCCTAAATCTCGATATGCCAAAGTATTGCGTAATGTAGGAATACTATTACAGGAAGCACATTTTAGTCCAAGACCATTTGATGATGCTTTTTCCAAAATGATTTTAAAGAAATTCCCAGAAGAATTAGACGGAGAGAAAAACATCCTCCTTAAATCTGATATTGAAAGTTTCAAAAAATATGAAACAAAAATTGATGATGAAATAAATGGGGCTGCATTAGAGTCATTTTTTACTATCAATGATCTTTATATCAAGCGGCTCAATGAAGCAGCAGAATATTATAAAACGGTTTTAGCAAAGCCTTTTGATTTCACCAAGGATGAATCGGTTTTATTAGATCCAGAAAAAATTAATTTCCCTAAAAATGAGGCCGAGCGTGCAGATCGTTGGAGAAAGCAACTAAAATATATTGCGCTGGGCAAATTTGCTGACTTGCAAGATGAACGTGAGAAAAGCAAGGATAAAACGGATTCTATTTCATTGCTATTAAAAGTAAAGGCCGATTCAACATTGGAAAGAGAGGCCCGTGAATCTACTCGAAAACAAATTGAACGTTTTCTTACTACCAAGAAATCAAGAGAAACAAGTGATGAAAATTTCAGCACATTTGTAAATACTATAACTGCGGCCATGGATCCGCATACCAATTATTTCCCCCCAATCGACCTTCGCTCATTTAATGAAAGCATGCGTGGAAGTTTTTATGGTATCGGCGCTCAGTTGAAGGAAGATGATGGCAAAATTAAAATTTCTTCATTGGTAAGTGGCGGTCCAGCTTGGAAAGCAGGAGAATTAAAGCCGGATGATGAGATTCTTAAAATTGCTGAAGCTGGTGCCCCACCTGTTGACGTTACGGGTTATTCAGTAACCGATGCAGTAAAATTAATCCGCGGGGCAAAGAAGGGATCTGAAGTGAGAATGACAATTAGAAAAGTTGATGGTACTGTAAAAGTAATTAGCATCATAAGAGATGAAATAAAATTGGAAGAAACATTTGCTCGCGGAGCAGTAATCAATGCAGATAATAAAATTGGCTATATCTATTTACCCGAATTTTATTTCAATGTTGACAATCCTGCTGGACAAAAATGCAGTGAAGATGTGTCCAAAGAAATTGTAAAGCTGAAAGAAGAAAATGTACAAGGCATCATCATCGATTTGCGTGGCAATGGTGGTGGGTCTTTAAGTGAGGTGGTTAAAATGGCTGGGCTATTTATTGAAGAAGGCCCTATTTGCCAAGTGAAAGGGCGAGAGGAAACAGCTTTAGTCTTACGGGATAACAATAAAAATATTTTATACACTGGTCCGCTTGCTGTAATGGTAGACGAGGGTAGTGCCAGTGCGTCTGAAATTTTTGCAGCCGCTATACAAGATTATAAAAGAGGCATTATTGTTGGTAGTACTTCTACCTATGGAAAAGGAACTGTACAAAGGGCTATACC
>CAIOIZ010000040.1 GCA_903858475.1 uncultured Bacteroidota bacterium | reverse complement strand
TATGCTTCTTTCAATATCATATGATTTAAAACTGGTTTCACGCGTAGCCTTCCAATTTAACAGAATGCTTTCGTTGTATTTACTGGCAGTAAAATCAAGAATCGTAACTGGAATAACGATGCCTGCACAACTCCATATGTCATATACATATTCTGGATGATCAATGAAAGGGTTGCGATTCCCTTGTAATCCATAAACGGCATTGTTGCGATCAATTTCTTTTTGGCTAACGGGGTCTTGTGTATGCCATTTGTATAGCATATTAATATACCATTGATCCAATGCAGGATATGCATTGCCACTTAATATATCATTGGCGTTGCCATTATTTAGCCATCCAGCAACTAAGTTTTCATAGCGGGTAACCATGTATAAATGAGCTCTGGCAAAGTCGCCCTTGTATTCATTTCTTGGTTCAAATACTACGCCACTAAAACCAGGATAAGTATTAGGACCTAGTTTACTTCCATTTTGAGATGTCCATGTAGGGGAACTAACTTCTCCATATGATTGGTTGCCTCTTTTTCCATTTACAAAACCATCCGTTGGGAATAGATGATTTATATCTGAATACATTGGGGAGGCGTCATTGAACCAAGATTTAGGGAAAGAGTGTTCTCTATTATAACAATAACCTTCACCGCTATAGTTTCCGCACTGTCCTGTTCCAAATGCATAGGTATAAGGTTCGGCGCCTGCAGGGTTATCGCTATACATATCCCAAATAATATCAGCATTGTTGGCATCATTGCGATGCATATCGGTTGTTTGATACGCATCCCATACACCAGGAGAATAACTTAATTGGTTATAATTAGCTGAAATAATATTAAAGAGGGCAGTCTTCAGTTGACTGCAGGTTAATCCTGTTGCAGCATTGTAATAGCCTGGAGGAATACCATTGCCAGTCAATGTTGTTGCACTTCCACTTAAGGCGTTCGTATTGTAAAATGGTTCACCACCACAATCTCCGCTGGCTGCAAAAACAAATAGATAATATAGTGTTCCTTGGTTTAATCCTAGTGCGGAAAAACTATTGGAGTTGCTATAACTTACTACGGTTCCACCGCCTAGCGTTTGTCCGGTACTGTAAGTAGTGCCATTGGCAGGACTTGCAGAAAGTGTACTAGTTAGACTTCTTATTACAAGGTATCTATTGGCTGTTGCAGATACAGTGAAACTGCCGCTGACGGATATGCTTCCGGGTGTAAGAATCAAGTTGGTTGCTGGGGCAGTAGGTGTTACACAATTGGGCAGGGTTAAAGTGCCGATTGTTCCAGTAAGCGGATTAGTATTTAAGTAATTAGGTCCTCCAGTACAGCCATCACTATTTAGTCCAAAAACAAAATAATAGTAATCTGTAGAAGGGGCTAGTCCATTGTCAATAAAACTTGTGGTAGTACCGGTGCTAACTACGGTGCCGCCACCCAATGGGCTACCTACGCTGTATGGGGTGCCATCTACAGGTCCTGCAGAAAGTGTGAGTGAATTACTTCTAACTACAATGTATTCATCAGCAGGAGGTACGGAAGCGGTAAAGCTTACGTCAATTGTTGTTGGGCTAGGTGTTAAAATCAGGTTGCTTGGTTGAGTCGTTGGTTCAGCGCAGGCTACTGCACCGTTTCCATTGAAAGCAATAGTAAAATCATCCACTCCCAATCCATCGTCGGCACCAATAGGGTTAAAGTCGGTCCATCTTAGCCAAAAATTTGACCCGCTCGCGATGTTTAATCCTGTTATAGTTACCGCGCTGATAATTGTTTTATTAGTTACATTATTTCCATCTAATGGGCCAGCTGTACCTGTAGTTACGGGTGCTGTAAAGTCAAGATTATTTTCATCCGTCCAAATGCCAGTACTAAGTGTTGTTGCATCTACACTGTATTGGAAGTCCAATTTATCTAGACGGGCTAAGG
>CAIOIZ010000039.1 GCA_903858475.1 uncultured Bacteroidota bacterium | reverse complement strand
ACACCCTACTTATCGGAAATAGCCATCAAGCAAGCGAACTATACCAATCTTTATTAAATAGCAAAGAAAAAACGGGCTACCGAATTGTAGGATTTATAAATAGCAATGGAACTAGAAATAACCCCTTCCCTGAGACTATTTTTTATTCCACTGGAATAAATGATTTAGCAGAAATAATTGTTCAACACCAAATAGAAGAAACCATTATTGCAGTAGAAAAGAAAGAAAGAATACAACTTGAAGCGATTTTGCAACAACTGATTAAACAGGATGTCAATATAAAAATTGCACCTGACATGGTAGACATTTTAACTGGGGCTATCAAGACTAATAACGTACTAGCTGTACCCTTGATTGATTTACACAGTGGTCAATTACCAGGTTGGCAACAAAATATCAAACGGCTTATAGACCTCACGGCTTCTTTAATAGCATTGGTTTTGTTATCCCCCCTATTTATTTACATCATCATCAGAGTATCGATGTCAGGCAAAGGCCCATTGATTTATAAACAGGAAAGAATTGGATACAAAGGCAAAGTTTTCACGCTTTTTAAATTTAGAAGCATGCTTGTAGATGCGGAAAAAAATGGCCCGCAATTAAGTACTGACAATGACCCAAGGATTACCAAATGGGGCAAGGTAATGCGCAAATGGCGGCTGGATGAATTACCACAACTATTGAATATCATTAAGGGAGAAATGAGCTTGGTTGGTCCGAGACCTGAAAGAAAATTTTATATCGACCAAATTGTACAATCCCATCCACAATACAATTACCTGTACAAGGTAAAACCCGGACTCAGTAGTTGGGGAATGGTTAAGTTTGGTTATGCCAGTTCTGTTGAAGAGATGATTCAAAGAATGCAATACGATTTGCTCTATGTTGAAAATGTTTCACTCGCACTTGATTTCAAAATCATGTTACATACACTAAAAATTATTTTTAGTGCGCAAGGCAAATAGCTGCACGCGACAAAAGATATATACGCTCCCAGTCTCCTAAGATTAACCAATTTGCTTTATTTTTGAACAAATCAACTCGCTTTGAAAAAGCTGTTACTTATACTATTTGCCTTTACCGTATCCAACCTAGCCCTAGGCCAATCAACTACTTACTGGCAACAACAGGTAAACAATACCATTGACGTTAGTTTAAATGACAACCAGCATACACTAGATGGCTATATTAAAATGGAGTATTTCAACAACTCCCCCGACTCCCTTTTCTTTATATGGATTCATCTTTGGCCCAATGCCTTTAAAAATGATCAAACTGCATTAACAGATCAATTATTAGAAAATGGCAGTACTGATTTCTACTTCAGTGACAATGAAAAAAGAGGCTATATCAATCGATTGGATTTTAAAGTAGATAATGCCCTTGCAAAAACGGAAGACCATCCACAACACCAAGACATTATTAAATTGTTGCTACCGAAACCATTGGCACCGCATCAACATTGCAAGATTGAAACTCCCTTTCATGTAAAACTTCCATTTAATTTTTCAAGAGGTGGACATCAAGGGCAATCCTATCAAATAACACAATGGTTTCCGAAGCCTGCCGTTTATGACCGACACGGTTGGCACCCCATACCCTATCTTGATCAAGGTGAATTTTATAGCGAATTCGGTAACTATGAAGTACAGATTCACTTACCAGCCAACTATATAGTTGCGGCAACGGGCAACTTGGCAAAACAGGAAGTAGAACTAAATACTACCAAAAAAACCAATACAATACCAGCTGAAGAGATAAAAGAAAAAAAAGGGTTTAAGAAAAATGCAGCTGAAGAAAAAGCAGCAATCCCTTCCTCTAATAAAATCAAAACGCTTGTTTACAAACAAGACCATGTACATGACTTCGCCTGGTTTGCCGATAAATCTTTTATAGAAAAAAAAGACAGCCTTCAATTGCCCTCAGGAAAAATTATTACAGTAGCAGTTTACTCTTATAAGGAAGACCAAGAGATTTGGAAAAATAGTATTCGCTATACCAAACAAGCCATCTTGAATAAAAGTCTGCAGCTGGGCGAATACCCCTATGATATTGTAAGTGTAGTAAATGGTGGCAATGGAGGAGGAATGGAATATCCAACCATTACTTTACTCGAATCAGGTGGAAATGAGAAGACTTTAGACTTTGTAATTAACCATGAAGTAGGGCACAATTGGTTTTATGGCATTCTAGCATCCAACGAAAGACAATTTCCCTGGATGGATGAAGGCATGAATACTTATTACGACAACCGATATTCGCTGCAACAGTATGGAAACAGTTTTGTTGATTTTGTTCCAGTACCTGGCTCCTTTCTTAAAAAAAGAATGCCGGAAGATATTTCACAAACCTTATTGCAAACTATTTTAAAAATAAAAAAAGACCAACCCATCAACGGGCCGTCCGACAGTTTCACCAACTACAATTACAATGCAATTGTATATATCAAAACCGGCAATTGGATGAAAATGCTGGAAGACTCACTTGGCAAGGCCGTTTTTGACCAATGCATGAAAACTTATTTTCAATGTTGGCAGTTCAAGCATCCCTACCCAGAAGATTTTAAAAATATACTGGACGAAGTCAGTGGAAAAAATACCGCAAGCTATTTTTCGCTCCTGAACCAACGCGGACCCATACCCGAAAAGAAAGCAAAAAAAGACATTCGATTAACTAGTTTTTTTTCACTGAAAAATGCCCATGACCACCACTATATAGCGATTGCACCAATGGCAGGCATTAATTTTTATGATAAAGTAATGCTTGGCTTAGCCATCCATAACTATAGCCTTCCACCAACTAAATTTCAATTCATAGCTATCCCTCTTTTTGGTACCGCTAGCAAACAATTCAACGGCATTGGTAAACTAAGTTACCATTGGTACCCTGGCAATCATGGCGCACAAGCTATTATAGCTGTAAGCGGCTCTAGATTCCACTACGATTCTTTTACCGATTCTATGGGAACCAAAGCGTATCTATCCTTTTCGAAAATAAGCCCTTCCTTTAAATACATTTTTGGCAATACGCATCCTAGAACTACGATTACACGCTACATACAATGGAAAACTTTTCTGCTAAAAGAACAAGGCCTTCAGTTTCAAAGAGACACTATAAGGCAATTGGATATTATAACTTATCCATTCGCTAGCAGATACCTAAATCAATTGCAATTTGTAATTGAAAACAATCGTAAGCTTTATCCCTGGAGAGCTGCTTTTCAAGGCGAACAAGGAGATGGATTCATTAGACTCAATTTCACCGGTAATTACTATTTCAACTACGTTAAAGGCGGCGGATTAGCCGTTAGAATTTTTGCTGGCAAATTTATTTATACTGCCGACAAAACTTTTGCACGTCAGTTTGCTACGGATGCCTTTCATCTAAACATGACAGGTCCTAAAGGAAACGAAGACTATACTTATAGCAATTATTTTTTTGGAAGAAATGAATTTGACAAGGCCGCTTCCCAACAAATAATGATTAGAGATGGAGCATTTAAAGTTCGTACCGATATGCTTAGCGACAAAGTAGGCAAGACCGATAATTGGCTGGCGGCAGTTAATTTAACAACAGATATACCCGCCAATATTAATCCGCTACAATTACTGCCATTTAAAATCCCCTTGAAAGCATTTCTTGACTTGGGCACTTATGCCGAAGCTTGGAAAAACAATGCACCCACTGGAAGATTTGTGTATGATGCTGGGCTTCAATTGTCACTTTTCAAAAATACCGTCAATGTATATTTCCCATTATTATATAGCAAGCTGTATAAAGATTATATAAAATCAACTATACCCGATAAAAAATTCTTGAGAAATATTGTGTTTAGTATTGACTTGCAAAATATAAGCCTGCAAAAATTTATCCCTCAGCTCCCCTTATAAGATGAGCATCAAATATCTTTCATACGAACAGATAGACAAAGCAAAATGGGATGCCTGTATCATGCAATCTCCGAATGGCTTAATTTATAGCTATAGCTATTATTTAGACAGCATGTCAAAGCATTGGGATGCACTAGTATTAAATGACTATGAGGCAGTAATGCCGCTGACTTGGAATAAAAAAATGGGCATTCGCTATTTGTATCAGCCGCCATTTACTGCATGCTTGGGCATCACGGGAATGAATATTGACAATACAATCATAGAAAAATTTTTAGATACTATTCCATCCTCCTTTTCCTATTGGGATATCTACTTCAACTTCGGAAATCGATTTGAAATAAAAAAATACCCACTGTATGAACGAATGAATTATGTGTTGAACCTTGAGAAACCTTACGACATACTAAATGCAAAGTTCCGAGACAATATTCGTAGAAATGTTAAAAAATCTAAGCAGCTACAGTGCGAAATAAAAAAACAAATTCCCATTGAATTGGTCATTCAATTATCTAAAGACCAAACAAGTCAATTTTCAAAACTCTCAGAGGACGATTATACTAGAATAAAAAACCTATACCATCAATTGGCAGCTAAAAACAGTGCAATCACTTATGGTGTATATCTACAGGATGAATTATTGGCTTCTGCTGCTTTTTTCTTTTCGCACAATAGGGCCTATTATGTACTAGTAGGAAATCATCCCAATGGAAAAACAATCGGAGCTAGTCACGCGTTGATCAACGCATTTATTGAAGATCATGCTGGACAGAAAATATTACTAGATTTTGAAGGCAGCGATATTAGCAAACTAGCATTTTTCTATAGCAGTTTTGGAGCCCAAGAAGAAAAATATGTGGGCATTAAATTAAACAGACTACCAGGATTATTGAAATGGCTTAAACAATAATAGAGGCTGCAATTTCCAAATCAATTGAACGAGTAATCTTAAAATTATCTTCTTCCCCTTGTATAAGATGAACTTTGAGTCCAAATGCCTCTACTACTGTTGCTTCGTCGGTAAACTTATCCTTATAATCAATTTGATAGGCAGGCAATAAAATTTTACTGTGAAATGTTTGTGGCGTTTGCACTAATTTAATAGCAGATCGATCCAATGCTTCATTGTCATCTTCTCTTATTATTCTTACACTATCCTTACATTCAATAACAGGCACCACTGCCCCTTTTTCTATAGCAGCTTCATAGCAGCGATGTATTAAATTAACACTAACCAAGCACCGCACTGCATCGTGTACAAACAAAATACTTTCGTCTTGTATTAGCCTCAATCCATTTTGTACTGAATGAAAACGTGTTCGTCCTCCCATGGTAATTTGTATGCGACGATAGTCGAAATAAGCATCTATGATTTCTTTCCCGGTTTCGATATGTTCTTCGGGCAATACTAAAATCACCTGCAGGTCATCATAAGCACTTAAAAATGCTTGTAGGGTATAATACAATACTGGCTTGCCTTTTAGCAACATAAACTGCTTGGGTACACTACTATTCATACGTGTACCAAATCCGCCGGCAACAATAATGGCTGTCTTTTTCATTTCGGCAAATTTATCAAATTCAGCACGGATACTTACAATAAATTAATTATCGAGGATTGAGAAAGATTATGCTGCAATTGTTGATCTATTGTCGATTCAAATCAGCGGGTTTTAAAAAGATCGAAATATTATGCGTAGATGGCGATTATTTTTTCGCCTTCGCTATTCATCATGCCTCGATACATACCCGCGCTGTTGAATTGCATGGATACATTGCCAGCGGCATCCATCCCAATCATTCCTCCTTCACCATCCATTTTGGGGAGTTTGTCATGTATTACAATATCCATTGCAGCCTCCAAGCTCAACCCTTTATATTCCATTAAACAACTTACATCATGGGCTGCCACGGCACAGATAAAAGGTTCCCCATGTCCCGTACAACTAATGGCACAGGATTTATTATTGGCATATGTGCCACATCCAATCAATGGGCTATCGCCAATTCTGCCATATTTTTTATTGGTCATACCGCCTGTACTTGTAGCAGCAGCAATATCTCCATTTTGATCACAGGCAACAGCTCCTACTGTTCCAAATTTTTTATCGCGCATCAATTCTTCCAGGCCCTGATGGGTATGATCCAGCGAGTAATTATCACTATCCCTGATAGCCTTCCATTGATCATACCTGAACTGAGAAAAGAAAAATTCATCGGGTTCCAATTTAATGCCCTGCTTGATGGCAAAATCATTGGCGCCTTTTCCACTCAGAAACACATGGTTACTATGCAACATCACTTCATTGGCCAGTTCAATTGGATTACGAACATTACGCAATCCAGACACCGCACCCGCAGCCAAATCTTTTCCACTCATAATTGCCGCATCCATTTCCTGTACCCCTTTTTTAGTAAATACAGACCCCCTACCTGCATTAAAGAGAAGGTTATCTTCCAGACTAATAATAGCAGCTTTAACCGCATTTACTGCTGAGCCCCCCTGCTCCAATACTGCAAATCCGACTGCCAAGGAGGCTTCCATGCCCTTCATATAGGCCGCTTCTAGCTCGGGTGTCATATCTTCTTTAAGAATGGTGCCTGCTCCTCCATGGATGGCCAAAGAAAATTTTTGCATAAGTGGTGGGGGGTATTTAATTTGAACCTCAAATGTATTTATTTTACAAGCACAAACTTTCTAATATTTCATCAAGATGTTTAAACATAAGCTAACAATCAGCGATTATCTTTTAATTCTAGTTAATCTGATTCCTATTTATGGTGTGTGGATGGAAGGATGGGACCCTAAAATGATTTTTATCGTTTACTGTCTGGAGAGCGTAATCATAGGCTTGGTCAATGTTTTAAAAATGGCCATTGTTACCATTTTTTATAAAAGCAAAGACGAATGGAGTAACAATGGAGTCATTAAAATGGTGAGCGGCTTTTTTTTTATAGGTTTTTTTATAGTTCATTATGGATTTTTTATTTTCGTACAAACCCAGATTTTTTTTGGCATCACTGGCATGTCAAAATCAGACGATCTGCTATCTAGTTACTCGAATCTGCCTGCTTTACTAGGAAAGGAAGGAAAACTTCTGTTGGCCATTTTTATCTTGTATTATACCCTTCAAACATTTTACAGCTTCTTTTCAACAGGCCAATACAAAACAACTTCCTTGATGAAAATAATGTTTGAACCTTACATGAGAATATTTGTACAGCAATTCATTGTTATTATTGGAAGCTTTTTCTTAATTGCAGGTGCAGGAAAAATGTTTATTCTGGTTTTCGCCTTCGTAAAAATATTTTCTGAAGTCTATGTAAACTTTAATCGCTTCCTGAATATTGCAGAAAGAAAGCATTGGAATATGGAGGAGAAAAAAAAGGATTAATGAAGCAGGTCCTGGGCTTCCGAAAGAAGTGCTGATTTATTGATGGCAACGGTGCCCACCGATTCGCATACTAAGCCACCAGCTATATTGGCTAATTCAGCCATTAACTTAACGTCGCCGGTTGCAGCATATACCAAAGAAGCTACCGCTATAACAGTATCACCTGCTCCGCTCACATCTGCAACAGTACGTATATGGGTAGGGAGGAGGCCTTCGCCAGATTGATTTTCGTAATAAACACCTTTTTCGGATAAGGTAATAAAAGAAATTGCGTGCTGCAACTTTGCTTGTAGCAATTGATGAATTTTTTTTAACTCCTCCAATGAAACAGTGGCTGAAAGAATATGTAAACCTTCTTTTACTTCTTTCCAATTTGGTTTGAAAATATCTATTCCCTGATAGGCAAAAAAGTTTTTGCGCTTTGGATCAACAGCCGTTAAAATTTGATGTTGCTTACACAGCGCAATTATTTTCCGAATAACATTCTCCGTTAGCACTCCTTTATTATAATCTTCTAATACCACCATCTGTGGCTTTTCTGCAACAATGTATTTTTCAAAAGCAGCTAATAGCAATGCTTCCTCAGTAGGTAACAGGTCCTCGGCCATTTCTGCATCTAGGCGCATCATTTGTTGATTGCGACTAATGATGCGGATTTTATTGGTGGTAATTCTTTCAGCACTTTGAACGAGATAATTAGTTTGTATTTGGCTTTCTTGTAACAGCTTTATCAATTGATGACCATCATCATCATTGCCCAAAATACTAATCACAGCAACCTGTGCACCCAATGCCTTAACATTTAATGCCACATTCCCTGCACCTCCTATCCTTTGTTCTTTTTTAGCAACGGTAACTACCGGTACAGGTGCTTCTGGAGATATTCTTTCTACCTGCCCCCACCAATAGGTATCTAGCATCACATCTCCTACTACCGCTACTTTAATAGAAGCAAACTGTTCAAATAGTTTTACAAAATCCATCATGCTTTAGTCTTTTTTACTTTTGTTGATGGCCAGATAATACAAAGGTATCCCTAACAATACAATCCCCAAACCAAAACCTGCATAATCGGGTTTCATTATAATTAAAAAGATACAGAATACTGCTGCTAATAAAATATAGATAGCAGGTAAAATAGGATACCCAAACGCTTTATAGGGGCGCTCTGCATCAGGCATGGTGCGACGCAATCTGAATATTCCAATAATAGTTAATGCGTAAAATAATACCACTACAAATGAAATCATATCCAACAAGTCGCCATACTTGCCACTTAAGCAAAGCAGCGCTGCCACTATACACTGTATCCATAATGCAAATTCAGGCACTGCATTTTTATTTAGATTAGCAGCTTGTTTGAAAAAAAGTCCGTCCTTGGCCATGGCATTATACACCCTGGCACCGGCCAATATCAATCCATTATTACATCCAAATGTTGAAACCATGATTAAGATGGCGATTACATAGGTGCCCATATCACCAAATATTTGCTTTGAGGCAGCTACTGCTACGCGGTCATTTTCTGCACCCACAATACCTTCTAATGGAAGCACATTCAAGTACATTAAATTAGCAGATACATATAGAATCGTTACGATTAAAGTGCCTAAAAACAAACTCAAACCAATATTTCGTTTTGGGTTTTTAATTTCGCCAGCAATAAAGGTTACATTATTCCATGAATCACTACTAAATATAGAACCCACCATCGCTGCTGCAATAGCACCAATCAATGCGGATCCGCCAATACCAAACCATTGGCCATGTTCAATAAATTTTCCTGCTGCATCTTTTTCCAACTGCATGGCATGCATACCCGTAGCCCAATTCTGTGACCAAAAACTTTCTTTGGCTAAGAAGAAACCAAATATGATTAATCCGAAAAGCGCTAATAATTTGGCAGAAGTAAATACTCTTTGTATCAGTTTACCACCTTGGATGCCCTTGGTATTAATATAAGTAAGTAACACAATTAATACAATGGAAACAAGCTGTGCCGCAGATATTGTTATAAATCCAAGATCGGCAATGATATGTTTTTCGCTTATAGCAGGAATAAGATAGGCTGCAAATTTACTAAAGGCCACCCCCACGGCTGCAATGGTGGCCGTTTGAATTACTGCAAAAAAGCTCCATCCATACAAAAATCCTGCTAAAGGATTAAATGATTCTTTCAAATAAACATATTGACCACCTGCCTTTGGAAACATAGCACTCAACTCTCCATAGCTAAGTGCAGCTGTTAGTGTCATAAAACCAGTGATCAACCATACTGCTATTAGCCAACCGGCACTACCTACATTTCTGGTAATATCGGCACTTACAATAAAAATACCTGAGCCAATCATGCTACCTGCAACAATCATAGTGGCGTCAAAGAGTCCCATGGAGGGCTTAAAGGAGGTGGTGCTTTCTTTCATAAAAAATGTCCTGTTTTAGCAGGACAAGATAAATAAATTATTTGATTAAGCACTACTGGCTTAGCTTTCCCTTCATTTTCTCATTCATTCCCTTCACCACATCATTGGTAATATTGAGCGCAGGGTCTTTGTACACCAAGTAATCAAGACCAGTACCAGTTGTAAGAATATACATGTAGTTTTTCTCTTTGTTGTATTCTGCCAGAAACTCCTTTAAACTTTTTTGAACGTTATCAGTAAAAGTAAAGCTCTCTTCACTTAAAGCCTGTCCCTGCGTTTGCTTTTTTGCATCTATCTGTTGCTGTTGCTGAATCAGCTGGTCTTGAAACTGCTGCGCTTCCTCTTGCGTAATGGCAGCCCCTCTCTTTAAAAATTCGTTTTTCTTCGCTTCTAATCCGCGCAAACCCGTTTCCCACTCCGACTCAATTTTTTTCTGCTTGGCCTCCATTTCAATTCTCCGCTGTTTAATATAAGTGATGTTTTCATACATTGAATCCAATTCAACGTATGCAATATGCGCTTTAATACAATTGCTGTCTTTGGCATCATACTTTGTTGCAGCTGCAGTAGCTCCTTTTTTCCCTGTAACGAATTTGTCAATATATAAATATCCTACTGCTGCCAGCAATAGCATATTCAACGCAATGGACCTTTTTTTCATCTGCCTTTAAATTTGATAGCAAGATACCAACAAACATAGATTTGACAATAGTTTTGGGCAAAGATTTAGGAAAGGGTTAACGGAGTCATGTAGTCCTATACAATAGCAGCCATCTCAACAAAATTGATTCTTGTGTCACTCAAATTCATAAAAAAAGGAGTAAGTGTTACACTTACTCCTGAAATAATTATTGAAAGAAAAATTCCTTATTCTTCGTCATCAAAACTCATTGCTTCCTTGGTAGTCATCAGCAATTCGTATTCTTCCTTACTACCCACAATCATATTTTCGAAGTCTCTCAAACCTGTACCAGCAGGAATATGATGTCCGGTAATAACGTTCTCTTTAAGACCTAGCATTTCATCTGTCTTACCTTGAATAGCAGCAGAAGAAAGTACTTTGGTTGTCTCTTGGAAGGACGCAGCAGAGATCCAGCTATGTGTACCCAATGAAGCCTTGGTAATACCCAACAACAATGGTGAAGAGGTAGCCGGTTTCGCATCACGGTATTCAGCCAGTGTTTTATCTGCACGACGTAGGATAGAATTTTCTTCTCTTACATCACGTAAAGTAACTATCTGGCCTGCACGCAATTTGCTGCTATCGCCTGATTCAATGATTACTTTTTTATCGTAGATGTAATCATTTTCAACATTAAAGTCGAACCTGTCTTCTGTATCTCCTTCTAAGAATTTAGTATCGCCTGCATCTTCAATTGTTACCTTTCTCATCATTTGGCGTACAATTACCTCAATGTGTTTATCATTGATTCTTACACCTTGTAAACGATACACTTCCTGAATTTCATTCACTACATATTCTTGCACTGCGAAAGGCCCTTTAATAGCCAAAATATCTGCAGGAGCAATTTGACCATCACTCAAAGAAGCACCAGCTTTTACGAAGTCACCATCTTGTACTAGAATCTGACGACTCAATGGTACCAAGTATTTTTTAACTACGCTATCTTTTGCTTCTACAATGATTTCGCGATTACCCCGTTTAATAGCTCCAAATGTAACTACCCCATCAATTTCACAAACTACCGCAGGGTTGCTTGGGTTTCTTGCTTCAAACAATTCAGTTACTCTTGGAAGACCACCCGTGATATCCTTCAACTTACTTAATACACGTGGAATCTTCACCAATACCTGACCACTTCTTACATCGTCTCCTTCTTCTACCACAATATGTGATCCTACTGGCAAATTGTATACTTTTTTCTCTTTGCCTTCTACAATGATACAAGCCAATTTGGTTTTATCCTTTGTTTCAATAACCACTTTTTCTCTGTGACCAGTTTGCTCATCCGCTTCATCACGATAAGTTACCCCTTCTATTAAACTTTCGAATTTAATTACACCGAGAATTTCAGATACAATTACATTGTTGAATGGATCCCATGTGCAAATCACATCTCCTTTGCTTACTTTCTGTCCGTCTTTCACATTCAGAGTAGCACCATAAGGAACGTTATT
>CAIOIZ010000038.1 GCA_903858475.1 uncultured Bacteroidota bacterium | reverse complement strand
TCATTTGAAAACTATCTAAAAACTTCGTTGTGAAGTTACCGCTACGGAAAGCTTCGTTTTTCATCAACTGTTGATGGAATGGAATGGTAGTTTTTACCCCTTCAATTACATATTCACTCAAAGCCCTGCTCATTGTATTGATGGCTTCTTCTCTGGTTTGTGCAACAGCAATTAACTTGCCAATCATACTATCATAAAATGGAGGTATAACATAACCAGCATACACATGGCTATCTACTCTTACTCCATGACCACCTGGCTGGTGCAACACTGTTATTTTTCCTGGACTAGGTCGGAAGTCATTATATGGATCCTCGGCATTGATCCTGCATTCAATTGCACACATTTGAGGGAAATATTCTCTACCTACAATTTTTTCTCCTGCAGCAATTTTTATTTGCTCCTTAATTAAATCGTAATTGATAACTTCTTCGGTAACACAATGCTCCACCTGGATCCTTGTATTCATTTCCATGAAATAAAAATTGCGATGCTTATCCACCAAAAATTCAATCGTACCCACGCTTTCGTAATTAATAGATTGAGCAGCTTTTATGGCCGCTTCCCCCATTCTTTTTCGTAAATCATCGGTCATAAATGGTGAAGGTGATTCTTCTACCAATTTCTGATGTCTACGTTGAATACTACAATCTCTTTCACTTAAATGGCAGATATTACCATATTGATCTCCTGCAATCTGAATTTCGATATGACGAGGCTCCTCTACAAATTTCTCCATGTAGATACCATCATTTTTAAAAGAGGCTGCTGCCTCAGTCTTGGCCATGTCATAGTTGCGCTCCATTTCAGTTTCTTCCCAAACAATGCGCATTCCCTTACCACCACCACCTGCAGTTGCTTTAAGAATGATAGGATATCCCACTTCCTTTGCTTGTTCCTTGGCCTGATCAACACTTTGTAATAATCCTTGTCCACCTGGTACAACAGGCACGCCTGCCTTAATCATGGTTTCCTTAGCAGTAATCTTATCGCCCATGCTATTAATCATCTCTGGAGTAGGCCCAATAAATTTAATGCCGTGATCGGCACAAATTTGAGCGAACTTGCTGTTTTCAGCTAAAAAACCATATCCAGGATGAATGGCATCGGCATTGGTTATTTCTGCAGCAGCCATAATATGCGCCATATTTAAATAGCTTTCGCTGCTGGCAGGCTTACCAATACAAACTGCCTCATCGGCAAATTTTACATGAAGACTATCACGGTCAGCAGTTGAAAATACTGCTACAGTTTTAATCCCCATCTCTTTACAAGTACGAATTACCCTGAGTGCTATTTCACCCCTATTGGCTATTAATATCTTTTTAAACATATCGTTAAATTAACATAAAGTAAAACTGGTCACCTAATTGACGCTGAATAAATACAGTATGTTTAATGAAAATCATTAGTTGACATGCTATCAATCCAGTGCCGGCAATTGACAAATTAAGAAGGATCTACTAAAAATAATGGTTGATCGTATTCCACTGGACTTGCATCTTCCACCAAAACTTTAACGATTTTACCTTTTACTTCACTTTCAATTTCATTGAATAATTTCATGGCTTCGATAATACAAACTACTTTGCCTGTACTAACCTCATCTCCAACATTTACAAAGATGGGTTTGCCTGGACCAGCTTGACGGTAGAAGGTACCAATCATCGGGCTTTTTATAGTAACTAAGTTATCAGTTTTAGGGGCTGGTTCCGATTTGGGAGCAACTACTGCTTGCACAGGGGCAGCTACTGGAGCAGCAACAGCAGGTGCAGCGTTAGCATAAACAGTTTGTCTAGGCTCTTTCTTTTGTTTTACTGTAATTTTAGTGCCGTCTTCTTCAATGGTAATTTCTCCGATATTAGTTTTGTTGATAAGCTTTACCAGCTCTTGAATTTGCTTGATGTCCATTTTGGTAGATTATTAGATTAATGTTAAAAATGAAACGGGCGGCTAAGATAGGCAATGATTTTTCAAATGCAAGTTTTGAATTGCGAAAAATGCAGAAATCCTTCAAAAAGGGGTCAAAATAGCGAAAAAACACCCATTTTTAAGCAAAAATTGACCAAAATCCCTTAAAATAAAAAATGGATAATTGAGGTTCAATTATCCATTTTTATATTAAAAAAAATCATTTATTTAACGCGTTCTACATAATCCCCTGTCTTGCTATTCACTCGAATTAATTCACCTTCATTTACAAATAAAGGCACATTAACAATCGCTCCGGTTTCAACTGTAGCGGGTTTTAAAGTGCGGGTGGCAGTATCTCCCTTTGCACCAGGTTCGCTATAGGTAACCAATAAAACAATTTTATCAGGTAGCTCAACGCCCATTGGCTGATCGGTTTCTCCATTGATTAAAACAATCACTTCTTGACCATCCTTCAAAAACCTGGGTGCATCAATCATAGATTCCTGAACAGTAATTTGTTCAAATGTTTCGGTATCCATAAAACTATACCCCGTATCATCTTTAAATAAATACTGATAGGTTTTCTTCTCAACACGTACTGGATGAATCGTTTCGCCACTATTCCAAGTCTGTTCAATGGTACGATTATTATCAACCCCTTTTAATTTAGCCCATACTTTTGCAGCAGCCCTGGCTGTTTTATTTTGACCAAATTCGATTACTGAATAAAGACTTCCATCAACTTTAATGATAAGTCCTGAACGTATATCTGCTGTATTTGCCATAATTGTTTTTGTTTGTGGGTTGCAAAAGTAACAAGACTCTCGCTAATTAAGAAATTTGTAATTAAATGTTATTTACAGCTGTATTTCTTCATATGTAAACCAAACCAATTAGTTTTATGCTGCAATTTTTAATTCATTACCCTAATTGATTTCTTACAGTAAGCCATTAACCTGATTAAAATGATGAAACGTAAAATATTTATCTGCTTCTGCCTGATTTGTTTAAGGGGAGATGTTTTTTCACAAGACACTGCACTTTATCTCCAATTCAAAACGATTCCTTTATTTAATATCATCAAAGTACCCGATAGCACTACGTTCACCAAGGCTGATTTGCCAAAAAAAAAGGCTGTATTGGTAATGATATTCAGTCCTGACTGCGAACATTGTCAACATGAAGTAGAAGAATTAAAAGCCAACTATTCACTTTTCAAGAAAGTAAATATCCTAATGGCTTCTCCAATAGAATTTAAATACATCAAAAAATTTTACGAGGACTACCAAATTGCTGATTATCCAAAAATAACCATGGGTAGAGATCCCAATTATATGTTGGGCACTTTTTACAAAGTACGTTCCTTCCCTGCCCTATTTTTATATGATAAAAAGGGTAATTTTGTAAAAGCTTTTGATGGCAAAACACCCATCACTCAAATTGCAGCATCGCTCTAAACCAGTCAACTATTTTTTGCATCACTAAACAGATCAGTTCATGAAAGGAATATTAATAACTATTTTTTTTGCACTTGCAATGGGCAGTTTACAGGCTCAAACAGATATCAATGCCCCCTATTGGCTAAATAGAAATATTCCCAGCTTTAGGGTAGTAGCAGCTGCTGACTCAAGTTTTTTTGAAGAAAGTCAACTCGCGAAAAACAAAATCATCATTTTCATGTTGTTTAACCCCGAATGTGAACATTGCCAGCGTCAGTTTAGCATGCTGGTCAAAATTCCAAAATTGCAAAAGGAAGCTCAAGTGATACTTGCAAGTACAGAAACATGGGAAAAAATAAGTGCATTTTATTATAAATATAAATTGCAGAAATACCCCTTCATTAGATTGTGCAAGGATTACAAATATACTTTTGGCGCTCATTTTCAACCCAAGACAGTGCCAGTAATTGCTATTTACAACAAACAGCAGCAATTTCATTTTATTAAACAGGGAGAAATAAAACGCGAAGAATTAGAAGCTGCATTAAAGCCACTTTAAATCTTTTACTTAACAAATCGCTGGTGCCAAGTAATCTCATCATTGATGACGATTGAAATATCAAATATCCCAGCCC
>CAIOIZ010000037.1 GCA_903858475.1 uncultured Bacteroidota bacterium | reverse complement strand
TTGCTACTGGTTTTGCAGGCGCTTTGACTGCTTTTTTTACAGGCTTTACTACTTTTACAGGCGCTTTCTTTTTGGGAGCTGGTTTAGGAGCAGGCTTACTAACTTTAGCAGGCTTTGCCTTCTTTACTGGCTTTGGAGCAGGTTTTTTTGCAGCAGGTTTTTTAGCTGGGGCCTTGGCTGGGACAGCTTTTTTAACTGGTTTAGATGGTTTGACCGGCTTTTTTTGGGCAGGTTTAGCAGCTGGTTTGGCTGCTTTTTTCTTTGTTGCCATACTACTCTCCTTTTTTTATAACGTTCACGTTTACAATGACTTCATTCACTTCGATTTCTATTCCTCCATTTATTTGGCTAAAAAATGCAAGCGAATCAGCCAAAATTTCGCGGCAAATATAGGTTTTATATTCATTTAATGATGGTTGCAGCCCCGCATTTTCAGATACTTCTACGATTATTCTGTCTGTTAACTCAAATCCCTGGTCTTTTCGGATGTTCTGAATTTTGTTCACAAACTCCCTTGCATCCCCTTCTTTCTTTAATTGTTCAGAAATACTAATGTCTAATGCTACTGTCAGATTTCCCTTGGCGGCAACTTCAAATCCGGGTATTTCATCAGTAGTTATTTCAAGGTCTTCTGCAGTTATATAAAGTGGCGTTTCACCTGCTGCAACAGCTGATGGATTAAGTAGGTATTCGCCTTCCATCACTTTGTCAATGGCTGCATTGTCGAATAAAGCTATTTGTTCGGCTGCCCATTTCATTTTTGGCCCCAATTTTTTTCCTAGGGTCTTAAAATTGGCTTTTGCCTTTTTCTTGATGAAATCATTTTCTGCTCCTAATACATCTACTTCTTTAATATTGGTTTCGGCTTTAATAATTTCTTCTACTTGCTTTATTTTTTCTGCCATATCTGCATCAAGGGCAGGAATAAATACTTTTTGAAGCGGCTGACGTACTTTGATACTCACTTTTTTGCGAAGCGATAAGATCAGTGAAGAAGCGTCCTGCGCTAGTTGCATTCTTTTTTCCAGATTGGCATCAATTATATCCTCATTTGCTTTTGGATAATCGGCATGGTGCACTGAAGCATGTATATATTTTGCTGATACTTCGTTCAAATTGCAGAATAACCAATCGGCGAAGAAAGGTGCAATTGGTGCCATCAGTAGACTTAAAGTTTCAAGACATTCATAGAGTGTTTGAAAAGCACAAATTTTATCATGCTCATATTCACCTTTCCAAAAACGTCTGCGACAAAGCCTAACATACCAGTTACTCAACATGCTATCTACAAAATCTTCAATAGCCCTTCCTGCCTGTGTAGGTTCATAGTCATCAAAATTGGCCGTTACATTTTTTATTAGGCTATTCAATGAAGATAAAATCCACTGATCGATTTCGGGGCGGTCTTTTACAGGGATATAGCCTTCTTTAAAAGCAAATCCATCCACATTGGCATAGAGCGCAAAGAACTGATAGGTATTATACAGTGTTCCGAAAAATTTGCGTTGAACTTCTTTAATGCCTTCATTGTCGAATTTTAAACTATCCCATGGACTAGCATTAGTAATTAGGTACCAGCGGGTGGCATCAGCCCCAAATTGCGCAATGGTTTCAAATGGATCCACCACATTTCCCAAGCGCTTACTCATCTTATTGCCACTCTTATCCAATACAAGACCATTGCTTACTACAGTTTTGTAGGCCACTGAATCAAAAAGTAATACGCCGAGTGCATGAAGGGTATAAAACCATCCGCGAGTTTGGTCAACACCTTCTGCAATAAAATCTGCTGGGAAGGATTGTTTAAATGTTTCCTTGTTTTCAAAAGGGAAATGCCATTGTGCATAAGGCATTGCACCACTGTCGAACCAAACATCAATTAAATCAGCCACTCTTTTCATTGGCTGACCAGCATCCGACAGCAAAATGATATCATCTACAAAAGGTTTATGTAGGTCTAGGTCGGTGTCCATCATTTGTACAACCGATGGATTGTTGAGGGCCACTGCTTTGGCGACTTCCGATTTTAATTCTCCAATACTACCGATGCATTTTTGTTCGGTTCCGTCTTCGGTTTTCCAGATAGGCAAAGGAGTGCCCCAGAAGCGGCTGCGACTTAAATTCCAATCCACCATATTCTCAAGCCAGTTGCCGAACCTTCCAGTGCCGGTAGCGGCTGGTTTCCAATTGATGGTTTTATTCAATTCTATCATACGGTCCTTTACAGCAGTGGTTTTGATAAACCAAGCGTCAAGAGGGTAATAAATGATAGGTTTGTCTGTACGCCAGCAATGCGGATAACTATGCTCGTATTTCTCTACTTTGAAAGCCCTGTTTTCTAATTTTAATTTTACTGCGATGTCGATATTTACATCTACATAGTCTTTCTCGTCCTTATAATTTTTTACATAGCGACCACTGAATTCACCTGTGCCTTCAATGAATTTTCCTTCTTTATCAACTAAGGTTAATATGCCTAAGTTATTTTTTTGTCCTACTCTAAAATCATCTGCACCAAAAGCAGGAGCTGTATGTACAATCCCGGTGCCATCTTCGGTGGTTACAAAATCTCCAGTGATAACACGGAAGGGGTTGGCGTCGGGACTAATTTCAAGAATAGTGTCGAGGTTGTTAGAAGCAAAGGGTAATAATGGTTGGTAATAAAGTCCTTCTAAATCTTTGCCCGTAAATGACGCAATGATTTTCCAAGGGATTAGTTTATCGCCTTCTTTATAATCTTGCAAAGCAATTTGATCTGCTTCGGCTTTAAAATATTTTGAAACTAGTTGTTTTGCTAAAATCAAGCTCACAGGTAAGCCCGTATATGGGTTGAAGGATTTTACCAATACATATTCAATAGAGGGTCCAACCGTTAATCCCAGATTGGAAGGAAGTGTCCAGGGGGTGGTGGTCCATGCCAAGAAAAAAACATCACCCGTAGGCTCTTGCTCTTTGTTTTCTATAGAAGCATTCAGCAGCTTTGTAAAAAGAGAATGTGTTGTATTAGGGTTGTTGTCATTTTGCAATGCCAATTGAAACATTACCGTTGCACTCGTATCCTTCACCTCTTTATAAGTGCCGGGTTGGTTTAATTCATGACTCGATAAACCGGTTCCAGCTGCGGGCGAATAGGGCTGAATGCTTACGCTTTCATAGAGGTATCCCTTTTTGTACAATTCACTCAGGCACCACCAAAGCGTTTCAATATAATTATTTTCAAAAGTGATATAGGGTTTATTAAGATCAACCCAGTAGCCCATTTTTTGAGTGATATCATCCCATTTATCTTTGAAGCGCATGACCACTTCCCTGCATTTTTTATTGTAGTCTTCAACGGATATTTTTTTGCCGATATCTTCTTTGGTAATACCCAATTCTTTTTCTACACCCAATTCAACAGGCAATCCATGAGTGTCCCAGCCACCTTTTCTATTGACTTGAAAGCCTTGCATGGTTTTGTATCGACAAACCAAATCTTTTAAAGTGCGACTAATCACATGGTGAATACCTGGCATGCCATTAGCACTAGGAGGGCCCTCATAAAATACAAAGGGAGTATGGCCATCTCTTAGCGACACACTTTTTTCGAAGGCCTGCGAATGATTCCATTTAGCCAAAATTTCCTCCCCGATGGAGGGCAGGTTCAGTTGATTGTATTCTTTGTATTTACCGGACATGTTTTCCTTACTTCTTAGTGTAAAATGTTGGCAAAGTTAGTTAAATCAGCTTTTCTATTCACATTTAATAACGGCTTTCAAAGCCAAATTGTAACTTTGAAACAAACTGATGAGTTGGGCAACATTTTGATCTTGGAAGTTGTCTCTATAGTTCCGAATGCATAAATACTTATTCATTATTGCTTTATTACTGGCTTCGATAGCCAGGGCTGACACCTTTGTGGTAACAGATCCGCGTGACCTTACCAGTGCAGGTACTTTACGCTGGGCCTTACAGAGTGCCAAGGACAACGGCAATCAACCAACATGGGATACGATTCGATTCAGTATTCCCAGCGGCGCTGCGGCAGCCCGGGCCATTCAGATTTTATCAGAATTGCCACTCGTTTCTTCCTATCTCGTAATTGATGGTACCACCCAATTTCCGGGAGCTGCCTTTGGCACTAGTGATGCAAAAATTGCCATTACGCCCAAGGTATTTGATAATGCACCAAGGGGACTGGTTTTAAGAAATGTTGATCATGTAGAGATCTATGGGATTTTATTTGCAGGCTTTATTAATAGCCCTCCACAAAATAGTGTTACTTGGCGCGATGGTATCTTCATGTGGAATGTACATGATATAGTAATTGGAGCGGAGGGAAAGGGAAATGCTTTTTTTGGTTGTTATAATTCGATTCGGCACGAAGCCATACCAGAGGATTCAAGAGATCCGCCACCAACTGGAATTGGTTATAATATTCGTATTCAAAATAATGAAATAGGTAAAAACAATACCGGACGTCCTGCTACTCGCGAGGGAGTGGTTAATGCGATCGGATTATTTGATGTATTTAATATTACCATTGGTGGATATGCCAATAGAGAACAAAACCGCTTCATGGTTTTTCTCAATGGGATTCAAATTAGATTGAAGCCCACTTCTACAGGCGCAAACGGGTATGTTAATATTGTAAATAATGATTTTATTGTAGGCACTTCAACACCTGCCTTGCCAATTGCCTTGCCCATCTCTGCCATTCAGGTTACAGATAATGCGGCAAATCAGGGTAATCATTATGTAAACGTTAGTGGCAATCAGATACTAGCATATACTGCAGGAATCAGCTTGTCGGGGTTAAAGCATCCTTTTTCAATTGTAAGAAATACGATCGACTGCGATCGGGCCAATAACAATTTTGGTGCCAGTACAGCAATGGCTATTGCGGGTTCAGATAGTGGTATGATTGGCGGAAGGGATTCTGTGAATATTCTACATGACACTAAAAATTTCGGCATTGCATTAGCGGGAACTAAGTTTATAAAAATGAGCAGAAATTCAATTTTCTGCACACCCAAAGGGATTAATATCATAGCACCTGCAACTACGCTTCCCAGAATCACCGACCTCTATATTGATGCAGGGGGTGCTGCACATGGCAACACTTGTGCAGGTTGTGAGGTAGAAGTATTTGATACCCGCGACTGCATGAATGAATACTATAATGGAGAAACCTATTTAGCATCGGTTACTGCAGATGCCAGCGGGGTATTTACCTATGGTGGCACCAGTATCAGTTGTTATAATACTTCTTTTACAACAACCAATGCATCGCCTACTACTTCAGCGTTTTTTATTCCCTACAATTTTATTTTTGACACTACAACCGTATTGATACAACATGCCAGTTGCGGATTAAATAACGGCTCGATTAAAAACATTAAAATATTTAGCGGTGTTGATTTTCATTGGGAGGATAACAATGGAAATATAGTTGGCATTGATACTAATTTAATTAATGTGGGCGCTGGTTTTTATAAGCTAGTGGGCACCAAGCAAAACTTGGGTTGTCAATTGACGACGGGGTATTATGAAATCACCACAGTGGTGCCAATTATCAATACCAATAATGTGCAACTTACGCATCCGGTTCCTCAGTGCAACCGGCTTGGGGCTATTACTGGAATCTTTGTTAGTGGCGCACCCGTAGGAACCTTTACCTATACTTGGACCAATCAATTTGGGGCCATCGTTGGAAATGCCTTGGCCCTGTCTAATTTGCCCGCTGGTCGATATACGTTAACCGTTACCGTTAGTACGGATCCTACTTGTTTTCGAACAGCCGGGCCCTTTGTTTTGGTAGACAAATTATCTCCTACAATTGACTTAAGTGCAGTGATTATTCAGAACGCCAGTTGTGGTTTGCCAAACGGCAGTATTACTGGAATTCAAATATTGAATGCAACGGGCGCTCAGCAATTCACTTGGAAAAATGCTGCTGGTATGATCCTTGGCACTTCTATTAATTTAAATGGGGTTGGGGCAGGAATTTATCAATTGGAATATGATGATGCAGCGCCTTGCCCTCCTATTACCAGCCCTTTGTTTACCATTGTGAATAATGGGTTGGTGTTGATTGACGAGACAAATAAAATCATTCAACCCAGTGGTTGTACAGTTGTCAAAGGGGCCATCACTAATATGGTAGTAACAGGCGCTAATTTGATACAATGGGAGAATACGGCTACAGGTGCCATTGTCTCCAATTCCGTGAATTTGCTTTCGGTACCCTCAGGCACTTATCGTTTGAAAGTATTTGATACCAATAATGGATGCAGCGCTACTAGTAGTGATATTTTTATTCCCATAGCTACTATTGATCCGCTAATTATACAATCCAAAAACGTAAAAGATGAATTTTGTACTGCTGGTGATGGCTATATAAAAGATTTGCAATTTTCGTCTACTCCTATTGGTTATATATATAAATGGGTTAGAAATACAACTGACACATTTGCTTTTTCACTTGATATAGTGGGATTAACAAAGGGTAGTTATGAATTATTGGGCATTGATAGTAATGGTTGTACCCAAAGCATATTAGTGCAAAATATTTTGGATCATCCAAGACCACAATTGAGTGAGGCTACTGTAAATATAAATGACGATTGGTGTACGCAATCAATTGGTAATATCACGGGTATTAACACGGTGGGGGGGGATGCTCCTTTTGTTTACACCTGGTACAGCATGCCTGCCAGTGCAGTCGTAGGAAATACTATAGATAGGGCTACAACAGGCGCCGGACTGTTTCAATTAGTGGTGGAGGATAAGAATAATTGCAGGGATACAACAAGTGTTTTTTTGGTAAAGAATATCAGTCGTATAATTGCTCCGCCTAAATACGATTCGGTTACTTATGCCAAAAGAGGCGGTAAGGCAAGTATTAAGAACTTAATCATTGCAAATGGTTTGTACGATGTTTTTGAAACTGCCACAGGCTTGGTGCCATTATTATCCAATGCAGCTGGAAATTTTATTACTGATATTTTGACCAGTGATAAGGACTATTGGGTAGAAAGAGTGGTGGGTACTTGTAGGAGTGTGCGGGTGAAACTACATGTAAAAGTGATTGATTTTTCTAACGTATATGTGCCTAATGCTTTTACACCTAATAATGATGCACGCAATGATGTATTGAAAATAAAAGTATATGGAAAAATTATCCTGGACGGATTTACCATTTATAATCGGTGGGGGCAACCCGTATTTTTTACAACGGACGTAAATATAGGTTGGGATGGATCACAAAAGGGTATCCCATTGCCTACTTCTACCTATACCTGGTTCCTGCAGGGTTATGATATTGATGGAGCACCGATCAGACAAAGAGGAACCATCACATTGATAAGATAATCTAGGCGCCTATTTTTAATAATTATTCGAATCGATTTACATCAAAGATCCTACGCAATAGCACTAGGTGTTTTTCCTCTCCCTCTTTTTTTATTTGTTTTTCTGCTAAAGTAGATAGCACTAGCTGTTATTGATTTGCATCGTAATTTCCGCAGAAACAAAAATCATTTTTAGTTGTTTTCCACAATTATACCCCTTTGGCATAGTATTCGCATTTTAATAAAGTGTTGATTATAAAAAATATTAAGCGTTTTGCTGGTTTAGGGTTTTATTAGGGTAAAGACGGGGGTATTCTTACCTCCGTCACTTTAAAAGCCTCGGTAATACGCGTGTTGAAGTAGTCCCGCTTTAAATCCAATTTATTCCTACAATCTAGCAAATGCGTAATCCGTTTTCCTTGAAAAGACCAGCCCCTGGCAATTGATTGATGTAAGATGTCCTGGTTAAAAATGAAGAAGGCAACCGATTGATTGGTTGCCTCCTTTTTTATTGAAAAGAAAATCATCCATTAGAAAGCCTTGGTACCATTGGCTTGGTAAGTGTACCTAAATCGGTAAATCAGTCGACTCGGAGTTGGGCCAACAAAGGGTTCATAGTCCACCGCTAGCAATTCCATTTTCACAAAGAAATTATCAGCTGTTCTGATAATAAAAGTTTGGCCAGCTTTTGGAGTAAAGCCATGTGTAACAGGATTGTAATCATACCAGCTACCATCTTTGATGCCTTTTTGGATGGTGGTGGTATCATAAGCGTATCCTGCATCTGGTGCAGTGGTTACATTAGCATAAATACTGTTTTGCAAAATGGCAGCTGCATTTCCAGGTCCGTATGCGTGGCTATTAAGAATAAAAGTGGTGAAACGTAAACCAAAATCCCACTTGGTGGTTGCGCTATCGCTATTGGCTACGAGGGCATCGTTTTTAAAACTAAAAAAAGTGAAAGGAGCAACCGGACTAAAATTCACTTTTATAGAATCTGTTTTAGTGATGATGGTTACGATGGGACTAGGTTCTGATTTGCTACAGGCAGTTAAAAATAATATTCCGCTGATGGTTACAAATGCCAGATTAAAAATTGTTTTTTTCATTGTTTTTTTCATTTTTTATGGTAGAAAATAGTTTTGACAAATTCATATTGCAATTGATAAAATATACACGCCCACTTAAGTTGGGCATACGAACTTTATCCATGTGGTTTAAAATGTTTTCCATTCCTAATTGAAATTGTAAGCCTTTGTGTACTGCCAGCCCAATAGTGGCATTCAGCAACACAAATCCATTGATATATTCGCGATCATCATTCAAGACATTATCGCCAGTTATATCATTGTATCCAAAGCGCCCCCGATAGGTAGCTCTAATGCTTGCGGTTAGCCAATGCTGTACATTGGCATAACTCAATTGAAGATTAGCAGAGTGTTTACTGCGATTAAATAATCCACCATATTCAGCTTTGGTAACAATGCTGCTTACGTAAGTAATAGGATCTCTAGAAATAATTTTTTGTTCCTTAATATTTTTGAGTACTTGTTTGTCCTTTGCTTCCAGGTATTGGTAGCCTGCATTTATTTCAATTTGTTTAGAAATATTTTGTCGGATGCTTAGATCAAATCCCTGCGTAAATACTTTATTAATATTGACATAGCTATAAATCGCTTGGTTATTGATTTTACTGAAAGGGAGGTTATATCGGTCAATTAGGTTGCTGATATCGTTTCTGAAAACATTGCCACAAAATGTGCTGTTCTTGCTCTTGTACCTAAATCCCATATTTATACCAACTGATTTTTCTGCTAACAATCGATGGTCAGTGAGATAGGGAGTAATATCAATTTGTGGGTCAATTTGTCCCTGCTGTTTTAATTGTATCAAACCATTGTTCAATTCGTTTGCACCCAATAATGTATAGCCAATTAAGCTATTCGTAAATCCTAGAAACTGTTGACGAAAATCAGGTGCTTTAAAGCCAGTTCCTATTGAACCTGTAAAACTTAGTTTTTCAATCGGTTTGTAAGCAATAGCTAGTTTAGGGCTTATTTGTGTTTTGTAATAAGTATTCTTATCTGCTCTAAGACCAGCAGTAATATTTAGTTTGGAAATGGGCAGCCATTCTTTTTGTGCAAAGAAATAGCCTGCATTCAATTGTTTGCTTGTTGCATACCTACTGGCATTGATGGTTTCATAATTATATCCTATGCCAGCAATAAATAATTGATTTTGTTTTTTACCCCATTCCATCTGAATTTCTGGTTTCAATAAAAATTGTTCTAGAAAAGATTGATCATACAGTGAATTGTTTTTTTCTAGGAAAACGGTAGAGTTGTTTTTATATCCGGTACTATACAACCTGCCAATCAATTTGAATTGAGTATTTAATTTGACGCGTAATTGATTATTTAAACTCCAGTCAGTTTCGCTGCTGGTACCTGATACAACATCCGGCGTTTGTCCGGTATAAATTTGATAATTATTAAATTGCTTTTGTGTAAAGCACCTGGCGGATGATTGCAGACTAATATGCTCATTAAAATCTTGGTTCAGTTTAATAGCAAAAGAATAATTATGGTAGGGGTCGGAAGTTTTTCCATAAATATTTTTATCTAAGTCATAGCCATCGCTGCTGTACCGGTTTGCAAATAATTGCCAGGCTGCTTTTTTATTAACGATGGCGGCAGTTCCTGTAATGCCTAGTGTGCCATTGGTAGCATGGTGCAATTGAATGCTGGTATTATTGAACTTTGGTTTTTCTGTAATAATATTGATTACCCCAGCCAAAGCGTCGTTGCCATATAAACTGGCAGTGGGTCCTTTAATAATTTCAATTTGTTTGATATTTCCAATGGCCACTCTTCCTAGGTTGAGAATTCCTGCATTCCTTCCGGTAAGTGGCTCTCCATCTAATAATATGAGGGTATAAGCAGGATCGAGTCCCTGTAACTGAATGCCACTTCCAAAGGGATTTGGATATCCTTGCAGGGCTTGGCCTAGTGGATTATCTGCCAATACCAAACCCGTTTGTTGTTGTAAAATGTCAATCAGTTTTTGCGAGCCTGTTTGTTGGATGTAATTCTTAGTGATTACCTGTATGGGTACAGGAATATCGCCGATGCTTTTGTTGGTACGAGTAGCCGTTACCACCATTTCGCTCAGGTAAATAGAATCATTGAATTTTTTCTGCGCCAAACAATTATTGAAAAAACTGCAAATGACCATTGCTGTTGTAAGACCTGCGATATGTAGTTGTATTTTTTTCACAAGACAAAAATGCCTTGCATAGTGCTGACAATTATCACAGAATTGTCATGAAGTACAATTTAAAGGAAAATGACAAAGCTTTTACGAAGGCATGACAATCATCGTATCGATATCAGTTTAAACACTGATTAAAATCATTTGATAAATTATTTTAATGAAATACCAAGCACGATACCCAATTCATTTCTTTCTTGTTGTTGTAGTACTTTGCTAAAAGGGGCTGCTACAGTTTTATGGAGGTTACGCCACTGGGGAAGATAATTGAATGTTAGAAACCAGTTATTAGTTCTATAGTTAATCGTCGGGCCTCCAAATAAAGCAGCATATTCCCAATTGCTTTCGTCATTGATGCCATTTCTTAGGATGGATTCAAATCCAATTCCCCACTCATATTTAATATTGTACATATAGGCAAAATCCAATTCAATTTCTTTTTTCCAGGCAGCCGTTTTTAATTTACCTTTTTCCCATTCAAATTCTTTTTCCATTTCCATTATAGCATTGAATGCTAGCAGGTGTTTTCGAATGCTTTTGTCAATAATTATTTTGGTTTCCAATTCAAGTTCATCCCCACCTTTAAACGCCCACTCTGCATACAATGCAATGCCTGGTCTGTGTTTTTTGCCTTCTACTATTTTCCATTTCCATTCATTGCTAAATCCTATTTCATTGCTTTTGATATTAACATCATTGCTATCACTGGCTATTTTTTGATAGCGATTAAAATAAAACGCCGTTTGCCATTTTTTACCTAGGCCAAATTCAATTTCCATTCTTTGTTCTTGTGCATGATAATATTGATTACTATGCCCCATACGGGCGATATGCCAATATTCTAAATCAATAGCCCCTTTCGGAAGCACATTGGAGGTATAGGTTCTAGTGAAATAGCGATCCTGTGCACTAGCAGCGATAGATAGTAATAAGGTTGAAAGCAGAATAAAATTTCTCATATTATTATAATTACACAAAGCACCATTTTTATGGTAAAAACGAATTATAAAAAGCGGAAATTTGTTTACTAATTACGGAAAAGCGCTTGTTAGTGCAAAAGCAATTCGCAGGGCTTGATGCCTGTGTGTTTTTTAAAAGCAGTGCTGAAGTGGGAGATGGAAGAATAGCCCAACAGGGCCGAAACTTCCGTTACACTAAGGCCTTTGTCGTATAATAAATATTTTGCATGCTCCATTCGCTGGCTTTGATAGAAATCGAAAATGGTGGTGCCAAAAATTTCTTTAAATCCTTTTTTTAGGTAACATTCATTGATGGCTACTTTACGACTCAGGGCTTTGATGGTAATAGGTTCTCCGATATGTTGCAATAATACTTCCCGGGCTTTAATGATTTTTTCACGATCCTCGGCATTGGCTAAAAACTTGCAAGTAAAGACGGGCGTTACTTTTTCCCCCAACATGCAATCCATGCTATAGAGCAGTAAGATTTGTGTTTGCGCATTGATGAAAATGTTTTCAAGCGTATCGGTATAATTATGATTTAATAAGGCCTCAATTGCGTGCTGCGTTTTGCCACATAGCGGCAATATTTTACTGAAGGAAGAAGAATGGGTAAAATTCAATACCTCATCTGTGATATTGCTGGTTTTTTTTGCTTTGGCAAATTGTGTTAAATAGGAAGGGGTAAAGCTGAAGCTAATAACATCTACACTTTCCACTTTTTCTATACAGGTTTTTGAGCCGCTGAATTTACAGAAATCGCATTCTGCTGCTTTTTCCTTGCAATAGATATTTCCCGTGACGCAGAAATTTAGTTCGAGATAATTGGCAGCAGGGTTATTTTTCTCTAAGTGATACACCAACATGCCAGTGTCTTCAATATTCCATTGTGGTTGCTTTTTATAGCGTTTTATAGCGTACTTAACAGAACCAGGCACATGTCTCTCCACTTCTTGCAATAAGACGAGGTCCTCCTGCAAAAAGGGTTGTTTGTAGGCCAGGGTAAATATGTTGGCAGCTTGATGCATGTAGTTAATAGTACAACAAAGATACCAAATTGCCTATTAAAATAAATCTTAACGTTTAAACTTTAAAATAGGCGCTTTGGAAGCGGATTTGGAGGCTGGTTTGGATGTGGAAATCTTTCTGAAAAACAGCCTGTTTTATTTGCCTTTTTTTCGCCGCAAACCCCTGATTTTCCTTACATTTGCAGGAATGTAGATTTCACAAAAAGCAAACGAGATTTTACTTCAAATATGAGCACAGAAACAGCAGCAGAAAATCCCAAGGTTCCGGCCAATTATGGTGCCGACAGTATTCAGGTTTTAGAAGGATTAGAGGCGGTTCGTAAGCGTCCTGCCATGTATATCGGAGATATTGGTGTAAAAGGTTTGCACCATTTGGTATACGAAGTAGTAGATAACTCAATTGATGAGGCATTGGCTGGGCATTGTAAAAACATTACTGTCACTATCAACGAGGATAATTCAATTACCGTTCAGGATGATGGAAGGGGTATCCCAACTGGTATGCACACGAAGGAAAATCGCAGTGCCTTAGAAGTGGTAATGACTGTATTGCATGCGGGTGGAAAATTTGATAAAGATTCCTATAAAGTATC
>CAIOIZ010000036.1 GCA_903858475.1 uncultured Bacteroidota bacterium | reverse complement strand
CATGACATATTCCGCTTACCTCCAAAGTATTCAAGATAGATAGTATCAATGGCAGTTTCCAAGTTAAGCTTGAAGATTTCACCACTGACTTACCTACCCACCTACGCACCCTTTAAACCCAGTAAATCCGGATAACGCTTGCACCCTCCGTATTACCGCGGCTGCTGGCACGGAGTTAGCCGGTGCTTATTCCTCTGGTACCGTCAAGTGAGCTAGAAAGCCCTTTTTTCGTCCCAGATAAAAGAAGTTTACAACCCAGAGGGCCTTCATCCTTCACGCGGCATGGCTGGTTCAGACTTTCGTCCATTGACCAATATTCCTTACTGCTGCCTCCCGTAGGAGTCGGGCCCGTGTCTCAGTGCCCGTGTGACTGGTCGTGCTCTCACACCAGTTACTGATCGCAGGCTTGGTGGGCCGTTACCCCGCCAACTACCTAATCAGCCGCACGCCCATCCAAAACCGCCTGAGCTATAATAACAAAGAGATGCCTCTTCGTTATCTTACGGTGTATTAATCCTCCTTTCGGAGGGCTATTCACCAGTTTTGGGAAGGTTGCGTACGTGTTCCGCACCCGTTTGCCGGTCGTCATCAGGTATTGCTACCCATGTTACCCCTCGACTTGCATGTATTAAGCCTGCCGCTAGCGTTCATCCTGAGCCAGGATCAAACTCTCCATTGTAAATGTGATGTTTGAACTGACTGTGTAATTTCATTGGAAATTAACGTCAAATTCTAAATTAATATTTGCGCTAACATTACCTTGTTAATCAATAAATTGATTGCTGCTGTTTCCAAACTTTCAAAGATCTTTTGGCCTTATTTCGCCACCCTTTTTTTAATTGGGAGTGCAAAGGTAAGGGCCTTTATAATCCAACCCAAATTTTTTGAGAATATTTTTTAATTATTTTCTGATTTTTGGGGAGATTTTTTTCGAAGAACTTGTTCGCTTTTTTTCGAACGGACGGCAAAGATATAGACCTATTCCTTCCCATCAAAATTATTTTATAAATATCTTGATAATATTTTCAAAACTACCCTATCAAAACAGGCTGAAACATAGGCCTAAAGTGGGTTGTAGGTATTTAAAAAAAAATCAGATTTTTTTTTAAATAATATTGAGGCCTAGTAAAGGAAATATTTCCATTTTTACCCCTCCTTTTCGCGTGAAGCCTTAATAGTAAAGGGTTTAGAGATAAAAACCCGCTATTTTTTCAAAAATTCAAACTAGCTGCCTGATTTTCAGTAAATAAAGCTACAGGATTGAAAAAAAATAATTGTAATTAGAAATTAAATGACTTCAAGATAGCATTATGACCTTTTCCGATAACTTAATATGGCCCAACTATTAAAAACAAGTGCAAAACCAAACATCTTTAGGATGTGAAATTTAATATCTCCCAAACTACTCCCCTTTAATATTACCATCCGCATTACCTCAATGAAATAGGAAACCGGATTGAACTTGGTGATCCACTGTGCCCAAACTGGCATACTATCGATGGAGGTATATAACCCTCCTAGCAAAATAAAAATCATCATTAAGAAGAAAGAAAGCAACATCGCTTGCTGCTGATTGACTGAATAGGTTGATACCAATAAACCGAGTCCTAATACAGCCAACAAATAAACCGCCGCAAAAACATAAATAGTAATAAAACTCCCCACAGGTATAATACCATAAAATAACCGCGATATCAGTAAGCCAATGGTTAACACCACTAAACCGATCGTCCAAAATGGAATTAACTTCCCTAATACAAAATGATATTTTTTTATGGGAGTAACATTTATTTGCTCAATGGTACCTATCTCCTTCTCCTTTACAATATTAACCGCGGCTAAATTAGAACCTACCAGTGTTAATAATATGACCAATATACCAGGCACCATGAAATACTTGTAATTCATCAAAGGATTATACCAATTAGAAGACACTATCTCTATTTGTGTTTCGGGATTAAATTTCGGAAATTGTATCCATTCCATCCTTACTACTCTATTATAGTCTTGAATGATATTTCGCAGGTACACACCACCCAAATTAGCTTTCGCCCCATTAATGGCATTGATTGCCATAAACAAAGTGGATTTATCTTCCTTGACCAAGGATCGTTCGAAATGCAATGGAATTTGTAAAATCAAATCTGCCTTATCTGATTCAATTTCACTCAACGCTTCTTTGTAAGATGCGGTGTATGATGTCAATTGAAAATAACCGGAAGAACTTATTTTATTAACTAATTGACGAGCATAAACAGAATGATCTAAATCAACAATGGCCAATTTGATATTTTTCATTTCGTAGTCTGCAGCCCATGGCAATACCAACAATTGAATAACGGGCATCACTAAAATCACCCGAAGGATCGACTTGTCCCTGAAAATTTGCCTGTACTCTTTTTGTAATAAAAAACGAAGTGTTCTCATGCCAAACGTATTTTAAATCGCCGAATGGCCATTGTTAAAAAAAATAACATCATTCCGGTTAATACCAATGTCTCCTTCCATACACCGCTAATACCCAGTCCCTTTATCATAACAGCCCGCACGATACTATAATACCATTTTGCTGGAACAATATTAGACATAGTGCGCAATGGCAGTGGCATGTTTTCGATGGGAAACATAAAACCACTTAACATGATGGTTGGCAGAAAAAGTGCGACCAATGAAATAAACATAGCTGTTTGCTGCGAAGCTGCTCCCGCTGAAATTAATAAACCCAGCGAAAGGGAAACCAATGTAAATAAAATACTTTCTCCTATTAAGAGTAATACACTTCCATTAATAGGCACTTCCAAAGCCGTAACACTCAATATTAGGATGGTGGCAATATTTACCAATGACAATAATAAATAGGGAACGGCCTTTGCAATAACCACTAACTGTGGACGCATCGGAGAAACCAAGATAATTTCCATTGTACCCATTTCCTTTTCCTTTACAATAGTTATCGCAGTCATCATTGTACATACCAACAAAAGCACCATGGCCATTACACCAGGTACAAAATTGTACGCGCCTTTTAATTGCGGATTGTATAACATCCGTAATTCTGTTTGTATGGTATAGGGCAATGACTTGTTTTTTGTCATGCGCGATTGAAAATCCATAATAATCGCGCTGGCATAACTGGTTAAAGTATTTGCCACATTGGGATCGGATGCATCTGCAATTATCTGAACCTGTGCCTTATTGAAATGTATTAAATCCTCATTAAAATGTGCAGGTATTACCAATGCCAGTTTAATATTTCCCTTCCTAAATTCTTCTTCTACTTGCACATAGTTGACAAGGTTTTTCTCTACATCAAAATACCGACTTGCATCTATTTGTTGAATCAATGAATTAGCAGCAGGAT
Source organism: uncultured Bacteroidota bacterium (assembly GCA_903858475.1). Lineage (GTDB taxonomy): Bacteria > Bacteroidota > Bacteroidia > Chitinophagales > Chitinophagaceae > Ferruginibacter. Next base: position 29,289 of record CAIOIZ010000036.1, on the reverse strand, counting down.
CTTTGGCATTGTCTAAAATGGCAATATGCGCATTCTTTACTTCATTGGTTAAAGCAAAACCAAAAATTACAATCTGCACTACCGGCATACCCAATAGAATAAACATCGTACGTTTATCCCTCCCAATGTGGAAGAATTCTTTTTTTACAAATGCCAAAAATTGACGCATAGTGAACGATTAATTATTCAAACAGCAAAGTATTTAATCCGCATTTCTGACGGCTTTTCTAGCCAACTTCAAAAAAACTTCATCCATCGACTTTGCCTGATATTTTATTTTTAATGCAGTGGGGGCATCCAAGGCTTCAATTTTGCCATCCACCATAATACTCACTCTATTACAATATTCCGCTTCATCCATATAATGGGTGGTTACAAAAATGGTAATACCTTCTGCAGCTGCCTGGTAAATCATATTCCAAAATTCTCTTCTGGCAACAGGATCAACGCCCCCTGTTGGCTCATCTAGAAATACAATGCTTGGCTCATGGAATATAGCCACAGAAAATGCCAACTTTTGTTTCCATCCTAACGGAAGTGATTTCACCAACACATTTTCTTCCTTTTGAATATGCAATTGCGATAGAATTTCTGCAGTCTTTGTTTTAATATATTTATTAGACATCCCATAAATCCCTCCATAAAATCGCATATTCTCTTTCACCGTTAAATCCTCATACAATGAGAATTTCTGGCTCATATACCCAATGTTTTGTTTTATTTTTTCTGTCTCTTCATATACATCAAAACCAGCCACAGTGGCTTTTCCTGAAGTAGGCAACGACAATCCGCATAGCATTCGCATTGCAGTTGTTTTACCAGCTCCATTGGCCCCCAAAAAACCAAATATTTCACCTTTAGTTACTTCAAAACTGATTTGATCTACCGCTTTAAAATCACCAAAGGTTTTTGTTAGTTTATCCGCCGTTATAATGCTACTGCTCATTATTCGCTATTTTTTTTACAAACACTTTATTATTACTTATTCATGAATCCAATAAAACAATCTTCAATATTGGGTACCACTTTCAAAATTTCTATTTTCTCTGCTGTTTGAGATGCTACGTATTTTTTTAAAAGCTCCACTCCCTCCGCTGATTGCAATACAATGTGATGGTATTCCCCGAATGGATACACATCTTTTATATAGGGAAGATTTTTCAAGTTGTTTAATAATTGTAACATATTAGCAGATTTGGCAGCCCACAAAGGATATTCAAATTCATCTACAATACCCTGAGGCGTATTGATGGTTAGTATTTGTCCTTTTTGTATCAATGCTACTTTATCGCATAAACTAGCTTCATCCATATACGGAGTAGATACCAGGATGGTGATTCCTTGTGCTTTTAGCCCTTTCAACATTTCCCAAAATTCTTTCCTGGAAACGGCATCTACCCCTGTAGTGGGCTCATCCAAAAACAATACCTCGGGCCGATGAATCAAGGCACAACTCAATGCCAATTTTTGTTTCATTCCGCCTGACAACTTCCCTGCTTTTCGTTTTTTGAATGGCTCTATTTGAACATATATGTCTTTGATAAGATCATAGTTCTCTTCAATGCTGGTATTAAAGATGGTTGCGAAAAAATTCAAATTTTCTTCTACTGACAAATCGGGATACAATGAAAATTTACCTGGCATATAGCCTATTCTTTTTCGTATCTCTTTAAATGATAGCACTACATCCATCCCTTCAACAGTAGCGGTGCCTTTATCAGCCAATAGCAATGTAGTCAGTATCCTAAACAAAGTTGTTTTACCAGCTCCGTCAGGACCTATGATGCCGAATAAAGACCCTGTTTCTACTTCAAAAGAAATGTCGTGCAATGCAGCAATCTCTCCTTTCTTACCGTACGACTTGCTGATATTTTTTACAACTATTGATTGCATGATTTAAAATTTGGCCTCCCCGTACATACCGATTTTAAGAAAGCCATCGTTTTTAACTTTCACTTTAATGGCATATACAAGGTTGACTCTTTCCTCTTTCGTTTGAATAGTTTTAGGAGTGAACTCTGCTTTATCTGCAATCCAAATAATATTGCCTGCATATTCCTTGTACTTTTTTTCTCCATCATCAATAAAAACTTTTACTAGTTGCCCAATTTTTATTTGAGATAATTGAGTCCCCGAAACATAGGCCCTTAATTGTAGATAAGTAAGATCTGCTATTTTATACAATGGCTTTGCAGCTGCGGTTACTTCACCTTCTTCTGCATACTTGGTAGTAACAGTGCCCGTAACAGGATTAACAATATCTGCTCTTTGTTCCATATCCTGCAATTGCGCTGCTCGCTTGCGAAGTGGATCTGCCTCACTTAATATGCTCCTGTTTTGGGTGGCGATATTATTTTTTTGAACATTGATTTGCTGCTTAGTTACATTCATCATTTTAGTGGTGGTTTCCACCTGAGCATTCATATCATCTAATTGCTTACTGGTTGCAGCATCTGCTTTTAACAAATTTTCAATTCGACTACGCTCTTGCAATAGATTGTTAAGCTGCGACTGTTGCACTGCTAATTGATTTTGCAATAATTGAATGGAAGGGCCAGGGTCGGCAGTCTTTTGTCCCAATGCATTGATACTGGCTTCCACCTGCTCTTTTTGCAATGCAAGATTACGCGCATCAATAGTTCCAATGACGGAATCCTTTGCCAACAAATCGCCTTCCTCTACTTTGAGTGAAATTATCTTTCCTGATAATTCCGAGGATACGATGGTTTCTTCTGCTTCAAAGCTACCAGAAGCGTCCATTTTAATACTAGCATCCTTGCAAGCAGCAAAAAATAAAAGCCCTGCCATTGTACTACCTAAAATAATTTTTCTCATGCTGTAAATTTTAAATTCTATTTTTTATTGAATTTGTATACCATTCCTCCAACTGTTATTTATTAATACCCGCAACAGTTTTGTAATTAATCTGTGCTTGTAAACCTTGCATCTCATGAATAATTAGTGACTGACGCGCTAGGTCAGCTGCATTTACTTCCCTTAAAAAATCATTGGCCGTAATTACTCCATTATCCAATTGGGACTGCGCAGCCGCTTTGATATTTTCCCGCAATTGAATAATCTCTTTATCCTTTTCTATCAGCTGTTTCCACTTTAACATCTCTGCTTTCACTTGCAATAATTGCGAATTCGTATTTAATAAAAATGTTTCCTTTTGAAGCTCCACTATTTTTTTATTAATATTCAGTTGCTGCTGTTCTCTTTTTTGGGTATACAATCCACTCAATGACCAATTGATTCGTAAGCCAGTTGTATAAAAAAATGCAAACTCATTTTTAAGAAAATTCAATCCCGGCCTACCATAGCCACCTTGTAGAAACCAACCAGCCTTGGGCAAATTTTTTGCTTGAATAATTTTTTCTTGTCCCGAGATAAGATTTTGCTGATAGCTAAACAAATTAAGTTCGGGCCTTTGAATCGATGGGTTTTCGGCAAATAATAACATAGAGGGCCGTTCCAGTTTTGTAGTCGGTGGCAGCGACTGGTTGATGAATAATCCCAACATATCGAGCAATCCATTTTTATTGGACTGAAGCTCTATCAACCTTTGCTCGTTTTTAAGGTATTCCGCTTTTAATACATTGAGATTGGATTTGAAACTTACGCCATTATTTACTTGAGCAGTTACTTTATTAATACCCGTCTGTATATCATTTTGCACTAGGTCTATTTGCCGAATTTGTTCTTCCAGCAGCAGGATGCCCAGGAATAATTGATTGATGCGTTCGTATAATTTATATAGTTCTACATTTATTTTTTCTTCTTCTAGTTTCTCACTCAGCGTTTGTATTTTTTTTTGTTCATTCATTAGACCTCCGTCGTAAATAAGTTGATTTACTTCAGCTACCAATTTATATTGATCCTTACTGGGTGGCTGAATAGTTATGCCTGGAAGAGGAATACTAATGGAAGTGACTGCCGACTGATAAGACGCTTGTGCACTTATATTAAATTGCGGCAAATATCCCTTATTGATGTTTTCAATACTTAAACCAGTCGTTTGCTTAATTAGATCACGCTGTTTAACCAGTGGATAATTTTGAATCGCATTTTCATATGCAGCTTCCAATGTCAATGGAACAGCCAATTGAGCATTTGCTTCTGCAATTAGACAAGCAACAATAAAAATCATTTTTTTCATACGTATCATTTATTCGCCTTTTTCAAATAGTGTATTATTTTCGGATTGATTCAATAATGAATCGGGGTATTTCTTTTCTTCGCTCTTCCATTATTTTTTTAAAATGCGCATCATCCATCTGCAAGGCTTTTTGCATCATCGGCTTGGCTATAAACGGAAAGACTGTCATAGATAGCAAATGCATTAATAAATGAACCGGTTGAATGCGGCGAATGGTACCTTTCTTAATTTCTCGCTCCATTTGTTCCACTAATCGAATCGGATTAGGAAGATTTGCTTTCGCCCAACTTGAATTCAGAAATTTTTCAGGATCTCTGTTTAACTCATTCATGATAAACCAAGCTAAGTAGGGATGACGCATCATTTCGGTGATGTATTCATCGCAAAAACGCTCAATTTTTTCAAATAATGGTAGTGCCGACTCAAAAATTGAATTAATCTTGGGGAAGAATTTCTGTGCCTCTTCCATAAAGATTACTTCAAATAATTTTTCCTTGTCTTTAAAATAATAATGCAGTAAAGCCTTGTTGATACCAGCTTCATCAGCAATATCCTGCATACGAGCGCCTGCCATGCCATGGGTAGTAAATACCTTTTTAGCAGCCAGTAATATTTTTTCTTCCGCGGTCTTATCTATTTTATTTTTAACCATATAGTTTAACCAAATGGTTAACAAAAATAGAATAAAATAAAATATACTCAAAATTTATTTTTGAGGTCAAATAATAAAGGGGGCGCATTGACCCCCTTTTCAGTGTATTTGTCAGTATTTTATTCGGCCCAACTCATCACATAATCATCGTTTTCGATTTCAATCGCCACCTTGGTCAATTGCAGTGGCCGAAAAGTATCTACCATTACTGCTAGCTCTTTCGTTTCTTTTGCCCCGATGCTTTTTTCTACTGCGCCAGGATGAGGTCCATGGGGAATGCCTGCAGGATGCAGTGTGATCATTCCTCGAGTAACATGCTTGCGACTCATAAACTCCCCTTCTACATAATACAGCACTTCATCACTATCTATATTACTATGATTATAGGGTGCGGGTATTGCGTCGGGATGATAATCGTATAAACGAGGCACAAAGGAACATACCACGAAAGAATTGGTTTCAAAAGTTTGATGCACTGGAGGTGGCTGATGCACCCTTCCTGTTATTGGTTCAAAATCATGGATTGAAAAAACATATGGATAGCAACAGCCATCCCAACCAACCACATCAAAAGGATGGGTGCCGTAATGCAATCCATACAAGATTCCTTTTTTCTTTGTCTTGATTAGAAAGTCTCCTTTCTGATCGATGGTTTCTAACCGATGAGGCGGCCGAATATCTCTTTCACAAAAGGGCGCATGCTCCATCAATTGTCCATAATTACTGAGATATCGTTTAGGAAAGCGAAGCGGCGAAAAAGATTCAACAATGAATAACCTGTTTTTATCATCCTTGAATTCCATTTGATAAATAGTTCCCCTTGGCACCACTACATAATCACCGGGAGAAAAATCCAATGCCCCGTAGGGCGATTTTAAAGTACCAGATCCCTCATGAACAAAAATCATTTCATCTGCATCTGCATTTTTATAGAAATAATCGGTCATGCTTTTTTGTGGAGCTGCCAATACAATATGACAATCGCTGTTAACCAATACCGCCTTTCTACTTTGCAAGTAATCGGACTCGGGCTTTAAATTAAAACCTTCTAAACTGCGATGCTTTAGCATTTTTTCTTCTGCTATTTCAGGCGATACATCAATTGGGGCATCTGTTTTAATAATAATGGTAGGAGGATAGGTATGATATAACAAAGAATAATCATTACTGAAGCCCTCTGTACTGAATAATTGTTCGCTATACAGTTCCCCATTGGGTTTGCGAAACTGCACATGCCGTTTGTGTGGAATTGATCCAAGCGTATAATAATGAGACATACCGAAAAATATTTAATGAAATAAATTAGTTTGGCAATGTAGGAGGATGCTTTATAAGCATAGTTCCAATGAGGAAAGTAAAAATATATACTTCCACTTACGCTTATCAATATAATATGTAAAATTTCTTTTGAGGGGCATGGTCAAGCTGATATTGTAAATTTACAATTAAATTCATTCAAATGACAAGGATTGGTCTATTATCAGATACCCATGGATACCTCGACGATAGCATCTTGGAGCATTTTCAACATTGTGATGAAATTTGGCATGCTGGAGATTGGGGTGAAGGAGATTTACTTGAAAAATTAGCGGCCTTTAAGCCCTTGAGATCCGTCTATGGCAATATCGACAGTTTAGCAATTAGAAATAGATTTCCGGAAGTATTGCTATTTGACTGCGAAGCGGTGAAAGTAATGATTAAACATATCGGCGGTTATCCTCCCAAATACAATACAGCAACAAAAAAACAAATAAAGGAAGCTCAACCACAAATATTCATTAGCGGCCATAGTCATATTCTGAAAATAATGTATGACGAGCAATTGGCTTGCCTGCACATGAACCCTGGCGCAGCGGGCAAACAGGGATGGCATAAAGTACGCACCCTTATTCGATTTACGATTGATGGCAAGGACATCAGCAACTGCGAAGTAATTGAACTGGCAGGCCGATAAATCTAATTACTCTACCCAATCAGCCAAGAAAATATTGGTATCCCTTGTTCCTCCGTTATTCCTATTGCTGCAGAAAATAATTTTTTTGCCGTCGGGACTAAACATAGGGAATGCATCAAATGCTTTTTCGGTAGAAATTTTTTCTAAACCAGATCCATCTTCATTGATAATAAACAAATTGAAAGGAAATCCTCTTTTACTTTGATGGTTACTGGCAAAAATGATTCTTTTATTATCAGGCATAAAGGCCGGCGCCCAGTTGGCATTGCCAAAATGAGTGACCTGCTTTACATTGCTGCCATCTACATTGGCAGTGAACACTTCCATATTGGTTGGTGCCACTAAATTTTCAGCTAAAAATTCTTTGTATTCTTTTACTTCTGCTTCAGCGGTCGGCCTACTTGCACGCCAGATGATTTTTTTGCCATCAGGGCTAAACCATGCCCCTCCGTCATAACCCAGTGTATTGGTTACTTTTTTTTCTTTCCCAGATTTAAGATCCATGATGTACAAATCGATATCTCCATCTTTATCGCTGGTATAAATCATTTTTTTTCCGTCAGGTGAAATGGTAGCTTCTGCATCATACCCCTTGCTATGGGTCAATTGCTTTACAATTTTACCATTGAGGTCAGCCATGAAAATATCGTAGCTATCATATAAAGGCCAAATGTATTTATTGCCATATTTTTTACGGTCTGGTACAGGTGGACAAGAATCACCACCTAAATGCGTAGACGCATACACGATGTGTTTGCCATCTTTCAAAAAGGCAGCACAAGTTGTTCTGCCTTTTCCGGAACTAATTAGTTTGGGCTTAAAACTTTCGCCCTTAGCTGGTACTTTGCCAATAAAAATCTCATCGCATAGTATCCCTTCTTTTGGATTTGTTTTCTGAAAAATAATCCACTTGCCATCGAAACTAAAATAAGCCTCCGCATTATCGCCACCAAAGGTCAATTGTTGTACATTCTTAAAATGTTTTTCCCCAGGAAAATGAATAGTATCGTCGGGAGGTGCAATAGACAATTGCTTTAACACATCGCCAGTATTTAATCTAAAAGCACTAGCCAGTACAAGGATTGCAAGCGCACAAATGGAGAAACCTAGGATTTTTTTCATACTCAAAATATATAAGGAGGCAAAGGTAAAGATCTTAAAACGGTATTTTGTCAAAAAATTGTAAGCTTACTTAATTTATTGCCTTTATTTTTGTAACTCAATTGATAGAAATGAAATGTTTTTCGCTCCTTGGGCTGGCCGTATTCTTTTTAGCAGCCTGTAATAATGCCAACACCGAAAAAGCGGTTACCTCAGCCGAAGTGAGCACAATGGAATCCAATCTTCAAAATGCGATTCAACATTTTCCAGACTCTTTACTGTTAAGAGAAAACTTGATTCAATATTTTAGCGATATTAAAAACTACCCTAAAGCAATACAAGAAACAGAAAAGGTATTAAGCAAAGACAGTAACAATATCAGGTTTTGGCATATCAAAGCCCAACTATACTTTTTTGCTGAAGACACTTTAAATAGTATTAAAGCATACGAAAAATGTATTGACATTTTTCCCGATCCAGGCGATTTGATGGATTTGGGCAGTCTGTATGCAGCTACCAAAAACCCAAACGCCCTCGCCATTGCAGATGCTTTAATCATTGGCAAAAAAGCAGATGCAGAAAAAGAGGCGCTATTTATTAAAGGACTTTATTATACTTTTTTAGGCGAAAAAATGAAAGCCATTGGTTTTTTTGACCAATGCCTACAACTAGATTATACATTCATGTTTGCCTACAGAGAAAAAGCCATTGCACTCTACGACTTAGCAAAATATGAGGAAGCCCTAGAGGTATTAGATAAGGCACTCACCTTACAGAATGGTTTTGATGAGGGTTATTATTGGGAGGGCCGTTGTTTAGAAAAACTGAACAAACAATCTTCAGCCATTGAAAGTTACCAATCAGCGATTGCTGCTGCCCAACAAAATAATGATGACAATCAGGAAGCAAGAGATGCACTGGCCAGGCTTGGCATCAAAACACCTTAATCTTATTAGATTTAATAGTAGGATCAATCAATGGCAAAATAAAAATTGTACTTTTATAAAATAATTCATCCATATGGCATTTATCGCCCCTTCCCTTTTATCAGCCAATTTTCTTGATTTGCAATCAGATTGCAACATGCTCAATAAAAGTGAAGCAGATTGGTTTCATTTAGACGTGATGGATGGCAGGTTTGTTCCCAATATTTCTTTTGGGCCTATGCTGATTGATTTTTTTAGAAAGGCCACTACCAAAACCTGCGATGTACATTTAATGATTGAGGAACCAGAAAAATATGCGGAGGCTTTTAAAAAAGCTGGGGCAGACATCTTAACTGTTCATATTGAAGCCTGCACTCATTTGCATCGTAATATTCAACAGATAAAACAATTGGGCATGCAGGCAGGTGTAGCGCTTAACCCACATACTTCGGTATCGCTATTGAAGGATGTACTCAAAGACATTGATGTTGTTTGTTTGATGAGTGTTAATCCTGGTTTTGGCGGACAATCATTTATACCACAAACCTTACAGAAAATTCAGGAATTGAAAAAAATGATTGTAGCCCTAGGCGCTACAACTAAGATAGAAATTGACGGTGGCGTAACACTTGAAAATGCCCCAAGTATCATTGCAGCTGGGGCTGATGTATTAGTAGCAGGCAATACTGTTTTCAAATCAGCCAACCCAACGGCTACCATTGCGGCCCTCAAAGCTTTATAGATGTTGAGAAGCCTGCTTCAGCACAAATAAATGCTTTATTCAGTTTTCCTATACAATAGGAATCCGTGATTTTTGCAAACGTTTTTTCTCCACCAGCTTAGTTTTTAATTTTCAAAAGAGGATACCAAATTCCAATAGCATGCACAAGGGCACAATTGTTTTATACATTTCCTGCTTGAATTAATAATGATAAAAATAAAATAAGCTAACTTCATGTCATGAGATTTTTCGCAATTATTACCATTCTCTTTATTTCCTTATCTGCTGCTGCTCAGAAGAAAACGGCTTGGGTTAGTGGCAAAATCATGGATGCGTTTGATCGGCCAATTTCAAAGGCAAGCATTCTAATTTTGGGAAAGCAAACAGGTACTACTAGTGACGATAGTGGTCATTTTCGCATAGCCGTTCCCGCTGAAAAAACACTCGCATTAATTTTTAGTCACAGTGGCTTTACCGAAGTTCAAAAGAATTTATACCTAAGCGAAAATGAGGAAGAGCAATTAACCATTACCATGGAAATTGGCGGCAAAACGATGGAAACAGTGGTGGTACAAGATTTCAAGGAAAGAAAAGAAATTAGTTTAATAAAGATAAATCCAAAAAATGCACTTACCCTTCCCAGTACAATTGGTGGCATCGAAGGGTTGATTAAAATTTTAGTAGGAAGCAACAATGAATTAACCTCTCAATATAGTGTTAGAGGAGGAAATTACGATGAGAACCTAATGTATGTAAATGATTTTGAAATTTTCAGGCCTTATTTAGTTAGAAGTGGCCAACAAGAGGGATTAAGTTTTATTAACCCAGAGATGGCAAAGAATGTAAATTTTTACAACGGGGGCTTTCAAGCAAAGTATGGAGATAAAATGAGCAGTGTATTGGATATCCAATACAAAAAGCCAAAAGCATTTGGCGGCTCTGTTTACATAAGCTTATTAGAGCAAGGGCTACACCTGGAAGGTGCAGATAAAAAAGGCAAGGCCACTTATTTGCTAGGCATTCGGAATAAAAGCAATCGGAATTTATTGAGCAGCCAAGAAACCCGCGGTGCTTACATACCTAGTGCTTCTGATGCGCAAGCTTTTATTACTTATAAATTAAGCGACAAATGGCAATTGGAATTTTTGGGCAACCTATCTGGCACTAAATTTTTCATGATTCCTGAATCTGCCAAAAAAACATCCTCGGTGTTTTCTCCTTTTTTCACTGCTAATCTAGGATTGGATATTTTCTTTGAAGGCCAGGAGAAAGATGCTTATCAAACCAGTTTATTAGGATTTAGTATCGTATATGATCCCATCAAAACAATGAAATTGAAGTGGATGATCAGTCGATTTAAAAATAAAGAAGAAGAAAATTTCGACATCGCAGGTGCTTATTTATTTGGCGACAGAGACTTCGACAATACCAGTAGTACATATGGCCAAATCACGAATCCCCTAGGTGCCGGCTATTACCAGAATTATGGAAGAAATAAATTATCGATTGAAGTTTTGAATGCTGGACTCAAAGGAAGTATTGATAAGGGCAAACATTTTATACAATTTGGCAATAATATTGAGCAAACCAAGATTGATGACCGACTTAGTGAATGGGAGTATCAGGACAGTGCGGGCTATTCTCTTCCCAACCAAGCAGCCAATTTGAATTTATTTAAAGTATTAAAATCAACTGCTGATCTTACGATACAAAAATTCAGTGGCTATGTGCAGGATAATATTCGCTTGGGTTCACTGAATCGCGACATTAGCTTACAAGCTGGCATACGTTACAATTACAATACACTCAACAAAGAATTTTTAATTAGTCCAAGGGCCCAGATAAGTTTCAAACCCAATTGGAAAAAAGATGTGTCCTTTAAAATAGCGGCAGGCATTTATGATCAGCCTCCTTTTTACCGAGAAATAAGAAAGTATGATGGCAGCCTGAATACTGCATTGAAGGCGCAAAAGAGCCTGCAATTAGTAATGGGCATGGATTATAATTTCAAGAATAGCAATCGACCCTTTAGGATGACAGCAGAAGCTTATTATAAGAGCATGAAGGATGTGGTAGCCTATGATATAGACAATGTAAAGATTCGATATTTGGGAAATAATAACGCCAAAGCATATACTACCGGTATTGAAATGAGATTTTTTGGAGAATTGGTAAAAGATGCAGAAAGTTGGTTAAGTATTGGACTTATGCGAAGTCGCGAAAACCTGAATAACGATTATTATTATCAATACAAAAATGCTGCAGGCGAAATCATTCGTGCTAATTCCACCGACCAAGTTGCCGTTGATAGCACCCAATACAATGTAGGCTGGCTGCGCAGGCCAACAGATAGATTAATAACCGTTGGGCTATACTTAGAAGATTATTTACCTACCAACAAAAACTTTAAAGTACATCTGAATTTATTGTATGGAAGCAATATGAGTTATAATATTCCCAATAGTGTAAAATACCGCAATGCACTTATTATAGAACCATATATACGTGCAGACATTGGATTCAGTGCACTATTACTAAGCGAAAAGAACAAACGCAGAAGTCATAGTCCCTTTAAAGACTTTGAAAATATATGGGCAAGTTTTGAAGTATTCAATTTAATCGACCGCCCCAATACCATTTCCTATCAGTTGGTAAAAGATTTTGCCAATAATGTTTTTAGCATTCCCAATCGGCTTACTCCGCGCTTGGTAAATTTCAAGTTGATTGCAAGATTTTAATTGCTTAACATTTTTTTAATACAATGGCAAGTTCCATAGAACGATGCTGGTTGCTACTATGAAATGTTTGAAAACACTTTTAATCACTACTGCACTTTTCCACCAATATTTTCATTTTGTGAATAAGTAAATTTGTAACATAACATTTCTATTTCGTTAATTTGGATAAGAAGGTTTTAATAATAAGTTCTTTTTAAAAATTTATTTCTGCACTTAAACCCACTAGCATTGACAGAATCCATCATTAACCTCGAATCCGTAAACCCCATTGAATTTTTTGGCGTCAACAACGGAAAGCTAAGTATCCTAAAAAAGAAGTTCCCCCTTTTGAAAATTCTCAGTCGTGGCACACAAATGAAAATCAGTGGTAGCCCAGAACAAATTGAATCTGCCAGAGAAAAAATAGATTTAATTCTGAGCTATTTGGAAAGAAATGGCCACATGAGTGAAAATTATTTTGAGCAGATTTTAGGAGGGGATGATGAAAAAGCAATCGACAACTTTGTTGATCGAAATCCGAATGAGGTATTGGTATTTGGTCCCAATGGAAAAACGGTTAGGGCCAGAACACCCAATCAGAAAAAAATGGTGGAAGCTTGCGACATGAATGATGTTGTATTTGCCATTGGCCCTGCCGGTACTGGTAAAACATACACAGCAGTTGCCTTAGCGGTAAGGGCTTTAAAAAACAAATCGGTAAAAAAGATTATCCTCACTCGCCCTGCCGTGGAAGCAGGAGAAAGCCTAGGCTTTTTGCCTGGTGATTTGAAAGAAAAAATTGATCCCTATTTAAGACCACTTTACGATGCGTTGGATGACATGATTCCGGCGGACAAATTAGGATATTATATGCAAACGCGTACCATTGAAATTGCACCACTTGCTTATATGAGGGGGCGCACCTTGGACAATGCCTTTATTATTTTAGATGAGGCCCAAAACACCAATGACCTACAGATCAAAATGTTTTTGACAAGGATTGGCCCAAATGCGAAAGCCATTATCACTGGTGATCCCACTCAAATTGATTTGCCAAAAAATCAACAAAGTGGCTTATTTAAGGCAGCACGCATTTTAAAAAACATTGATGGCATTGCCCATATCGAATTAGATGGAGAAGATGTGGTAAGGCATAAATTAGTAAAAGCCATTATCAAGGCCTATGATAAGGATAAAGAAACTGAGGATCGGCATTAATTTGACTTAAAAAATTTAACACCCTAAGCCCATAACTAATTACATTTGTTATGGGCTTTTTAAATGGCCTTCAATACATGCTGATACATTATAAGAAAAGGAATGTTTCATTTACAGCTGCTCTCTTTTTTTTCCAACTCCTAATTGTTGTTAGTTTAATCACAGCTTGCAAATCTAAAACGCCCACCACTGCTGAAAAAAGTACTACAAACCAGCAGGAGGAAATCAACAAATTGAAGCGAGCTTTCGTACAAATAAATGCAATTAAACCCTTGATACAAAATGGCGATTTAATTACTAGAACAGGAGCTGATTTTACAAGTGAGAGTCTGAGGAGTTTAAACCAGCGGGACCAGACCTATTCGCACTGTGGTATCATCAGCATAGAAAACGACAGCATTTTAGTGTACCATGCACTGGGAGGTGATTTTAATCCCGATCAAAAAATCTTACGACAACCAATGGAGGTTTTTGCGCAGCCAGGAGATAACCGAGGCATTGGGGTTTTTCGATTTAACATATCAAATACACTGAAATCGGACGTCATTGCCATGACCCAAAAGCTATACAGACAGGGCATTATGTTTGATATGAAGTTTGATCTTGCCAGTGACGATCACATGTATTGCGCAGAATTCGTTTATAAAAGCTTTAGCTGGGGAACACATGCTCAACTGCAGTTTACAACCAGTCATATTCGTGATTTTGCCTTTGTGGGGGTAGACGATATCTTTTTGCACCCCCTTTGCCATTTGGAAAAAAGAATTGTATATAATTAGTATAGAATCCTAGAAATTAAAATTACTTTTGATTCCTAAACTAAAAACAAAGAATATGAAAAAATTATTGTTCGCGGCAACAATCATTGGAGCTGCCTTCATAGCAGGTTGTAATGGCACTGATTCCAGCAACCCTAAATCTGTATTAATTGCTTTTTTTGATGCCTTGGCTAAAAAAGATATTGCTGCAGCAAGAAAACTGTCTACTGAAAGTAGCAAAAGCATGTTAGACATGATGGAAATGGGTATGAAAATGGCGCCAGCTGACAAGAAAGAAGACCCCAAATATGATAAAACTAAAATGGAATTTGGTGAACCAAAAATTGAAGGCGACAAAGCAACTATTGAAGTAAAAGAAAAAGGTACTGGCGAAGGAACCAACTTTTCTTTGAAAAAAGAAGGTGGTGGATGGAAAGTAGCTTTCGATAAAGCTTCTATGATGCAAATGGGTGCCGATAAAATGAAAGATGGCGCTACTGATGCCATTGATCAAATGAAAGACATCAACATTGACACTTTAGGAAATCAAATTTCTGAAGGCATTGAAAAGTTGAATGAAAACAAAGACAAAATTGAAGAAGCTGCAAAGAAAGTAGAGGAAGCGCTGAAAAAAAATAATTAATCTCTCTTTCCCATATTTTTTAAAGCACCCCTATTTCGGGGTGCTTTTTTATTTGAAAGATGATTAACTTTAAGCATGAATTATAAATATTGGAGCCTTATATGTTGTTTATTTATTCTTTCCTGCGGCGGAAACAATAATAAAGTAATTACTGAAACCGAAACTGCAACAGCATTTATCAAAGCCATTCAGAATGATGATTTCAAGGAAGCAGAACAATATTTACTAAAAGATGATGCCAACATGCAATTATGGAGCAGGTTTGAACAGTTTTACCACAGCAAAAATAAAACTGAATTGGACGCGCTTCGTAATTCAGACATCATCATCAACGAAATTGCAGCAGTAAGCGACACTGTTTCAATTGTCAATTACAGCAACAGTTATAAAAAAGAAAATAAGAATAAGGTGAAAGTAGTTAGGCTGAATGGCAAATGGCAAATAGATTTTAAATATACTTTCTCCGGTAACCTCTAAAAAAATAAAATTGCTTAAGAATTTCATTTTAATTGGTTTGGGTGGTGGACTAGGAAGTATGCTCAGATATGGCAGTAATTTGTTGCTGAATGGGAAACTTTTTCCATATAGTACTTTGACCGTGAATATTATTGGGAGCTTTATCATAGGACTAGTATTTGCCCTTTCAATGAAAGATCAACAATTTGATGCTAATTGGAAATTGTTTTTAACCACTGGCATCTGTGGAGGCTTCACTACCTTTTCAGCATTTTCAGTAGAAAATATGGAATTATTGCAGGCAGGAAAATGGGGCACTGCCTTAATATATATAGCAATTAGTATTTGCCTTGGAATATTAGCTGCATTTATTGGCTATAAAATCATCCAACAATAAAAGAATTATGATTAATGTATTACATCCCTGGCATGGCGCAGATTATGGCAACAAAGCGCCACAAATCGTAAATGGCCTGATTGAAATACCGCAAGGAAGTAGGGCTAAATATGAAGTTGATAAAAAAACAGGATTGTTAAAACTTGACCGGGTTATTTATTCCTCCTTCCACTATCCCATTAATTATGGATTTATTCCCCAAACACTCGGAAAGGATGGCGATGCATTGGATATACTGGTTATGTGCAGCGAAAGTATACAACCCTTGTGCCTAGTAGAAGCCAAAGTAATCGGCAATATGCAAATGATTGATACAGGTGTGCCAGATGATAAAATCATTGCAGTAGCTGCAGAGGATCCTGCCGTTAATTTTTATACGGATGTAAATGAATTACCCAAGCACTTTATCGCTCAATTAAAAAACTATTTTGAACAGTATAAAGTGCTAGAGCATAAAGTAGTTGAAATCGACGAATTTCAAAGCAAAGAAGCGGCCTATGCCATTATAGAAGAGTCGATAATTTATTATAAGACTAAATACAAAGGCCACGAATAATGAACATCAAAAAAAATAATATGGACACCCAGACAATCCTCATCATTATTCTAGTAGGCATTGCAGCAGGTATGCTCGGCGGTCTTGTTGGAGTAGGCGGCGGAATTATTATTGTACCCGCCTTGGTCTATTTTGTTGGAATGAACCAGCATTCAGCACAAGGCACTTCCTTGGCATTGATTATGCTTCCTGTAGGAATATTGGGTGTATTGCAATATTACAAAAGCGGCAATGTAGATTTTAGGATTGTAGGAATACTGGCAATAGGATTTTTTATAGGCAGTTTTTTTGGAAGTAAATTGGCATTGAGCTTACCACAGGAAACCATTAAAAAAGTATTTGCAGTACTAATGATTGTCATTGCCATTAAAATGCTTTTCCTAGACAAGAAGAAAAGCACGGCAGCTTTCAAAAAACAAAACGATCAAAGTCAATCTATCTAATGCTGATTAGAAATAATGTTTAATCAATCGCAGTTTTTGCATCCTTTCGCCTGTTATTGCATTTATTATTCCTTGATTATCTATTTTATCGATGCTCACTTTTCCGGCGGCATGAATAATTTCATGTTCATTTAGTAACATACCTACATGTATTATTTTCCCTTCTTCATCATCAAAAAAAGCTAGATCACCGCAATGAGCTTGTTGTATAAAGCCCACCAATTCTCCTTGATTGGCTTGCATATGCGCATCGCGGTGTAATAAAATATTTACCGATTTATAAATATTTTGAGTAAAGCCGCTGCAATCTGTTCCAAACACACTTCTACCACCCCAGGTATAGGAAGTATTTAAATAGTTCAAGGCAATGCCCTTCATCAATTTGGCAGAGGTTACAACCTCGCTTAAATCCCAAAGGTCACCCCTATACTGTATGATATTATTGTTCCAATTGGCGACATTATTATTCAAACCAGGCAATGCGCTTCCCAAAGGAATTTTCATCAATTGCCCATTCCATGAAATTTCGTTTACCCATGCCCCTGCCTGAAAAAGCCTAGGTGCATTAAAGAGTTCCTCCCCTATTTCCAATAATTGATTCAGCTGGCACCAGCCTGTGTAGGCATCATCTTTTACAACAATCTTGCACCAATTTTTTTCAACGACAGTAATAATAGCACATTCCCCAAATAAAAGCTGGCTGATCATTTCAGCCCCATGCTCGGACTTGCTTCTGATAGCGGCAACTGGAACAGCACAAATGGCATGACTCATAAATTTATTTTACACTCATTAAATTATGGAATTTACCTAAGTTTACATCTTATAATGAAATCAATCAATAGGTAAAGTACGCTTTACGTACTTACAAATTTACTTAATTATTCACTTGAAGCCCGAGCAGTACAAACATATTGAAGACAGTGAATTATTGCAGCGATTTTACACAGATCGCAATAATGAATGGCTGGGTATTGTTTTACAAAGGTATACTATGATGTTGTTAGGGGTTTGCATGAAATACCTTAAAAATGAAGAGGAAGCCAAGGATGGGGTGCAGCAAGTTTTCCTTAAGGCAATTGACGAAATACAAAAATACAAGATCACGTATTTTAAAAGCTGGCTATACATGGTGGCAAAAAATCACTGCCTCATGCAATTGCGCGACAAATCGAAATTCAATACCCCCATCGACGAAAGGTTGATGGCCGTATCGGAGGAGACAGAAGGAATGGCCATTCACCTTGAAAAAGACAGGCAGTTAAACAATGTGTCGCAGGCCTTGGCACAATTGAATAAAGAGCAGCAACTATGTGTAACTTTGTTTTATCTTGAAAAGAAAAGCTACCAAGAAATTACTGAATTATCGGGCTATTCTTTGTTGCAGGTAAAAAGTCATATTCAGAATGGCAAAAGAAATCTTAAAATTTTAATGGATAAAATGACCAATGAATAATGAATTAAAAGACATATTAAGCAATAGCAATAAGGACATCGACAATCAAAAGCTGATGGATTATGTAAGCCAGGAATTGTCGAAAGAGGAAAGTCATGATTTGGAGAAAATGATGGCGGATGATGAATTTATAAATGATGCTATAGAAGGACTTGCCGGTATAAAAGACAAGAAAAATCTATCGGCCTATACGGAACAAATCAATCGACAGTTACAGCAACAATTGAAGAAAAAAAACAGGAAAGAAAAAAGAAAATTAAAGGAACAGCCTTGGCTGTATTTTAGCATTGTACTCTTTTTGATTTTGGTTATTGTATCTTTTTTAATAATCAAAAAAAGCATGGATAAATCAAGGCCTCAGGCTCCTTCGAACAAAACAGTGTATTTTAATTGCAAGCAGCTCAACGATAATATTTTCCAAGGATAATATTAAGATTTCTCGCGCCATACAATTCCATAAAATTTACGGTAAAAAAAATCCCCGGTTGAATGAACAACCGGGGAGGAAGTATTCAATTAAATTATTGTTTTACTAGATGCAGCACTTTGGTTTTGCCATTGGCTGAGCTACCATAAATTTGGTAGGTACCCGCAGACAAGTTGCCGACTTTCATATCAATAGCATTGAAACCGCTTATTAGGTTGGCATTTTGTTGTGCAACAATTCTGCCTGCCATATCAGTTATTACAATATCCATTTTACCTTGTTCAGCTGCACTGATATTCAGTTTAAACTGTCCGTTGGTAACAGGGTTGGGAGTAATATTGATGATTTCAAATCCTTTACTTGCACTCAACAAAGCAACAACACTGCTGTAAGTAGTCACTCCATTATCATCCGTCATTTTTAAACGGTAGTAATTAATGCCCGATACGGGGTTACTGTTTACGAAATTGAATGGTGATAGACAACGCAATGCAGTTTCTTTAGCAGTATATAATGTATGGAAGCGAATTCCATCATTACTGGTTTCTAAACTAAAGTTTACAAACTGTGTATTAGTGCTGCTCACTTTCCAATCAAGTGTATGGCTATTGCCTTGCTTGCTTCCACGGAAGTATTCCATTTTTACAGGAATTGGCGCCCCACTTGCATTGACATAAATATCATCAAGCGATATATAATAAGGAGTGCTATTCATTATACCATGGAAACCTATATAATAATCGCCACTGGTTGCAGGAGTAAGCGTTCCGCTCATTTGAGCGTAGGTAGTATTTAATCCTGTAGAAGCCACTACTGTATTGGTCATGCCTGCGCTAGTATTTGTAGTACCATATTTAATTTCAAATGTGGCATCTGTCAATGTAGACATATCCTGCCTAGCCCAACATGAAACATCATAAGTAGTACCGCCTGTTAAAGCAAACTTCCTGAACAACCATGCATCACCTGAATAATGCAAATAGGCATCCCAGGTACCTGTATGTGGTGCTCTGTTATAGGTACTCAATGAGCTATTTGCCATGAACGAATAAGATCCTACAATTTCCTGTGACCAGCAATTTGAAACAATGGCTTGATCGGTATGCCCTGTTTCAAAACCTTCATTGTAAGGGAAGCTAGATGTAGGGTTACATAAAGTAACAAAAGTTTTAGGACCGCCCCATGTACTTTGAGTTGGACCAGCACAATTGGCTCTTACATAAAAACCATAATTGGTATTTTCAGTCAAGCCAGATAATGTATAAGGATTAGAAACCCCTGTAATAGTTGTTCCAGTTCCTTGTGTAAATCCAGCAGGACCATATTCAATATCAAATGTAGAAGCAGAAGAGGTCCAACTGAGATCAGCACTGATGGTAGTGATTCCTCCTATTGTTAAAAGCGTTGGACTTGGACAAGCTGGTATCGCTTCCCAAACAACATTGTCAACATACACATAACTGTAAGTAGTAGTTAAAGGATGTTTGAAAGCAATATATTGATCGGATCCACTATAAGTAGCAAAACTAACGACGTATTCGTTCCAACCCGTTGTACTCAATCCTGTAACGGTTTGGAAGGTAGTAAAGGTTGCAGGATTTGTAGGATCCGACATCGTTCCAATAATAATCGATGTATTGGTGCTTGCTCCTTTAGCAAAGAATTTCAACTGGCTATTGGATGCCACGTTAGAAACTACAGGCGAAATGAGTAATGGCGCATCTGCTGCCAAGCTTGCACCTGAACTATACAACTGAATTGAATTAGGACTGCTATTGGGAGATGTAGCATATGTTGTTACAGTTTGTGAACCCCAACTTGGAGAAACATATTTTGCCCAACAACCTGGCAATGCAGGAGCAGTAACTGCATCAAAATTTTCATTGATGGTACTAACAGAAGCACACAATGTCACAAAAGTTTTAGGACCAGCCCATGAACTTTGAATTGGACCTGGGCAATTAGATTTTACATAAAAACCATAATTGGTATTGGGTGTCAAGCCAGATAATGCGTAAGGATTAGAAACACCTGTTACAGTTGTCCCTGTGCCTTGTGTAAATCCAGCAGGTCCATATTCAATATCAAATGTAGAAGCAGCCGATGTCCAACCCAATGAAGCACTTGCTGATGTGATAGTACCCGCTGTAAGTACAGTTGGTGCAGGGCAGGAAGGAGTTAAATCAACCTTGATATCATCTAATGTAATATACCAAGGATTACCATTAATTACGCCATGAAAGCCTATATAGTAATCCCCGGTTGTAGCAGGAGTAAATGATCCTATTAATTGAGCATAGGTGGCATTTAATCCGGTGGAAGCTACAATCGTATTGGCCATTCCTGCACTTGTGCCTGTTGTGCCATATTTTATTTCAACTGTTGCATCAGCTAGTGTAGCACCATCTTGTCTGGCCCAGCAAGAAACATCATAAGAAGTACCAGCTGTTAATGTAAATTTCCTAAATAACCAGGAATTACCAGAATAATGAAGATACGCATCCCATGTTCCAGCATGTGGTGCTCTGTTATAAGTACTCAATGTACTATTAGCAGTAAAGGAATAAGATCCAGAAACCTCCTGAGTCCAACAATTGGCAACAAGGGCTTGATCGGTATGTCCTGTTTCAAAACCTTCATTATAAGGAAAACTTGAAGTTGCAGCACAAGGAGTAGATGCATTGGCAGTTGGCCCTGTAGCAGAATAATAATTATTCGCATCAACAGACCAAGCTTTATAATAGTAGGCTGTATTTGCAGTTAATCCGGTATGACTAAATGCAGCAAGTGGACCATTATAAATAATAGTACCAGCTGTTGGTAATGTAGCACCTGCAGCATACAATGTACCATTTGCAGGAGTACCAAAACTATTCGTACTATTGGTTGCAATCATTACATCTTGACCAACACTATTTTTAGTCCAAGTAAGATCAATTTGTGAACTGCTTGTACCAGTTGCAGTAAAAGCAGTTGGAGCATTAATCGTAATTGTTCTAGTACCTGATGGAGCAGTAGCAGTTGGTAAATGATCAACAGTAGCCACTGTCACATTCGTACATTCCGCATCAACAACATTTGTAGCAATTGCATTCAAAGGAATATCATAAGTTAACCAGAAATAATTGGTACCAGGCAATAATGATTGTGAACCGGTAATATCGAAACTAGTTAATGTTGGACTAGCAACGGTTGAACCAAATTGAGTAGTAGCTGCGAATGTAGCAGCGTTACCTGTAGACCAAACTTTTGCATTACTGATATCAGTAGCGGCAGTTGTTCCATTGGCATTGAAAGTGAATTTGGTTATTTCAAGCGGGTTGGCATTATCGTTAGTAACTACTTGTACGCCAATTACTGCCTGATTAGTTGAATTTTGAAGAATTGCAGCAGCACTTGCCTGAGTAGTTGTACTAGAGGCAAATGTCATTGGCACACTCTTCACTCCAATCGCAAAATAGTCCAATCCTGTTTGTACATCAGATATGATTGTTGTAGCACCTGCAGCACTTGAATTAGAAAGGTTGTATGCACCGGTTAGTGTTGTAGACCTTCCCATACCACTACTTCCGCTTAAACCAGCTTCTGTGAGACGAACAGTGGAACTTGTAAAATTGGCAGCACCACTACTGATTGTAGCACTCCAATATCGATCTGTATTCAATGTACTCATATTGGCACCTGGCGTGCCACCACAGTTTGCATCAAATACTTCAGCTTGCACCACTACGGTTCCGCCAGCATTGGTCAATGGGTTTACCAATTCCAATGGCTTATAAGCAGATTTACCAACCGGGAAAAGATAGGTTGATCCTGTTACTAAACTAGCAGGAAAGGTTCTGGCGATGGGGCCATTAACATAACCAGCAGTATAAGTTAGCGCAGCAGCAGTTGTACCTGTGATAGTAACCAAATTAGAACTAGTGGTTGTTAAATTTCCCAGGGTCATGGTCATTGCAGCTGTACTTAATCCGCCACCACTTAATGTAACACCTGGTGCATTATTAATAACTAAGTTATTGATAGCCCTACTTGGAGGCAATTCAAAACCTGAACTTGTAGCAGTAGTAGCAGTAGTATAGTTAACAGTCATACCACCGGTACCAATATTAAAAGTTGGAGACACGTCAAAAGCACCAGCAGGATTACCTGTGGTACCTCCTCTCTGAATATATCCCGTTGAGGCTCCAGCATTTCCTAAAGTAATTTGGTTGGCATTGATAAATGTACCAGCAAATAGATTTACACGAGTTGTAACAATGGGTGAATTAAGGGTAACATTATTTGTATTGCCAATACCAACACCTGATCCTATAAAGGGAGCAGCGGCTGTACCAAATGTACCAGTACCAGAATAAGTTTGTGCAGTTGTTCCAGAAAAATCAAAACGACTTCCTGTTATTAATCCTTGGATAATACCATTATTGGTTACATTCCCGTACACATAAGCTGTAAATCCTAGACAGTCAAATGTTGCTCCAGTATTGACGGTAAGGTTTCCAAATACATATAAAACACCAGCAGTTTGATATACTTCTACTTTTTTGGGATTGGTTGTATTATCAATTACAATACTCGGAGCATAACCGTATAATCTAAAATTAAAGTTAGTGGCTGTTGCAGCTGTACCTACTTGTAAAGTACCCCCAGTAATTGTTGGGTTAGCTACTACATAATAATCTTTTGTAGTTAAACCAAGAGTACCACTATTTCTTTGTACTAATATAATTGTACCACCACTCATTATAAAGGAAGTACCAGTTGAAGATGAAATTCCGAAATTAGCTGATGCAACAGTTGTATTTCCTATCGTGGCAACAGACAGTGTTCCGCCAGACTGATTATAATAAACACCTGTAGAAGTAAGATTGAATCTTCCTGTTACATTTATGGCGCCTCCTTCAATGATAAAAACACCGCCAGTACCACTGCCCATTGAATTACCTGTTGCGGTACCAATATTATAAGTACCTGCACTCACTTTAAACAAACCAGTAACTGTTGGGGATCCTCCCAAACCAGCAACCGTAAAATTGGTATTACTCAACCAAATGCCTGCCAGAGCTGGAACTGCATATGATACCGTAGTATAAATAGGATTAGATTGAGTAAAACTTCCGCTTATTTTTAAAGTACCCGCAGTATGTGTTGTAACAAAACCGAGTGCACTAGCCCCCTGAACTGTGAAACCTCTCTGCAAATCTAGTAATGGAGGCGTTACTGTTGAGGTAGCAGTAATGGCCCCTTTATTAAGAATGTTGCTGTTATTAAAGTCGATGGTGCCTGCACCTGATATTACTGAATTTTGAACACCAAAGAATGTAATGGTAGCACGACCAGTTGTTGCAGTCGCCCACATATCAAAATTTCCATTGACAGTAAGATTGCTTGCATAAGGTGCAGTGGCCGAATTACCCCCAATATAAATAATATGAACAATTGTTGCGGTTGTACCTGCATTGAAATTTCCACCAGTTGCAACCGTAACACTTCCATTTACAGTAAGTGTAGATGCAGCTCCACTAGTAAAGGTAAGAGTACCTGATACTCCTTGCCCAACGGTAAGGTTCAAACAAGCTGGTGCTGTAATATCAATATTTACTGTATGACCATCGGCAATTTGTACGTTATCAGTTGCTGTAGGCACAACCCCTGTAGACCAAGTGGCAGGCGCACTCCAGTTACCCGATGCTATTGAAGTAATGGTACCTGCAGGAAGGGTAGCTTGTGATCCAGTAAGATAGGAGGTTTCTAATTCTACTGCTGCTACAATTCGATAGTAGTAAGTTGTTCCTGGCATCAAACTAGTCTGCACTTGAGAATAAGTAGTACCAGTAGTAGCAGTTGATGTTGAAGTGATGTCAGCACCTTGCTGTGCAAATGTTATATTATCTACAGAACGATATACCCTAAATTTAGTTTCATTGGTTGAATTATCTGTCCAACCAATTGTCATTCCTGTTTGTGTAACAGCAGTAGCAGTAAACATTGTTGGGGCAGCGTTTGCAACAACAGCTACACGTACTGTTATTTCATCAATACCTATATCTGTAGTTCCGTAATCACTTGTAGCTGTAAATTTTATTTTTGTAGTACTTGAATTCCCTGGCAAATAAATGGTTTTTAAAGTCCAAACTGCTGAAACCCCAATAGAAGCAGGAGCTAAAGCCGCTGACCAAGTTGCACCATTATCATTTGATGAATACACGTTTAAAACATCGGTACCACTTGTATTTATATGATAAAAATCAAGCGCTATAGTACCAGCTGTATAAGTAGACAAATCAATAGTGGGAGAAATTAATTCCCCTGTTCCGCCTGCAGCAATATCATATGCATGAAACCTTGCAGAACCTGCGGATGAATTGGCCGCCACTGGGCTATATGCGCCGCTTGCGGAAGTCCAACCAGTTGTATATGCATTTTGATGCCAAACATTATCTGCTGGTGTACTAGTTCCACTCCAAGCTGGAGATAAAGTGCCAGGCAATGTCCAAGCAGCATCGAAATTCTGAGTAAAAATTGTCTGTGCTGTCATAGACATAGATGCTGCCACCAACAGAATCAGGAATAGAATTTTGGAGTAAATCAGTTTCATAATATCAATTTTTGTTTCAAGGGTTTGTTATATCTGGAAATTCTTAGTTTAAATAATTTATCGTTTGTTAAATCAATAACACTAAAACAATTTATTAAAATAAAGCGAAGGGGAAATAAAATGCTGATTGGTTAATTTCCAATAATGCTTTCACCAAAGGGATAGCACTACAACAACAATTTTATGCACCAATTAATATTGGCGAAAAGTAAATTTCCTCTATGCTTAAAATATTTCGGTGTTATTAAAATCTCTAAAAACAATAACCTGAATTAATAAAAATTAATTCTAAATGTCTTTTTTTTCAAAAAATAAGGTTGGTTTCCGGTTTAGCTAGAAAACGGATAAATGTAAAATAAGCAATTTTTTATTACCAAAATCAAAAAGCCCAAACTTTCATTTGGGCTTTTTGCAAGTTCAAGAAAATATTATTTCAACAATTATATACGTTTAATTTTTTATTAATAAATGATTTTATATATAATACTACTGTATAACAACTGGTATTGTTTGCGTCTGATGCCCGCTTATAGTAATTATTAGTACGTAGCTGCCAGGAGCAATGGAATTGAGCTGATGTTTAATACTATTATGGCCTACTAAGCATTTTAATTGCTTTGTAAATAATAGTCTTCCAGCTAAATCTGTCAACTGAAAACTTGCTTCCTGCTCCATTGTTGCATATATGCCAATACTACCAGCAGTTTGCATAACGGGATTGGGGAATATAGAAAATTGTGCCGCTGATGCCCTATCATTATTCAAAGCCACCACTGAACTATAGGTTGTTACACCGTTATCATCCTGCATTTTTAATCGGTAATAATTAGTGCCTGCAAGTACATGCGCATTGTTATATACAAATGCTTGCTGGCAACGCAGCGCTGTCTCATAGCTATTATAGAGTGGGTGAAAAATGCGTCCATCCGTACCCGTTTCAATAGTAAGGCGAGCAAACTGCGTATTACTACAAGCAATTTTCCAATCAAGCTGATGGATACTGCCTTTTTTGGCCCCTCTAAAATATTCCAATTTCACCGGAATCACCCCAATATTACCTGCACAAGTTATATTTTGCGCATAGGCATGATCATTGGCATCTCTGGTTTCCTGCCAAACAATAACAGCTTGGTCGCCGTTGATGCCTGCAAAATTGTATCGAAATTTATTATTAGTAGTGCCTGCAATCTCAATTTTCCCTCCTGGCCATAAGAGTCCACCTGTATTAGAAATTTTTGCAGCATAAATTTTTGATGATACATCATAGAACATAAACTGCAAATTGCCATCACTACAAATACCAAGCTTCGAAGGTGGCTGCTGCTCGCCGTTAGCAGAAACAGGAAAAACCTGTTGGGCTGCATCTGATAAAATTCTTGCCCCTGTAATAGAATTATACCGCTGTGTATAAATTCCATATTGAGTTTGTGAGCTATTGCTATAAGTAGCAATTGCCCAAATCTCATTTGTTTCTCCCACAAAGGCGAATTGAGTATTCATCTCATAATAAGTTTGATCGGTGGCAAAATCCACTCCACTGATTCCCCAAGGCATTGTTCCATCTGCGTCTACCCTTTGTAGATATGAATCAAATCGATTTTGAAGATTAGGATTGCCATAATATCCGATAAAAGTTATGTCGCCAGAAGACTGTACATCATAATACCTTGAACTAGCGGTAACAACATTGGACAAGGCGACACTCGACCAAAGAATATTGCCAGCAGAATCCAATTGCTTGGCATATAAATTAGTACTGATGGGACTGCCAAATGTACTTGTGCGTTGTTGAAAAACCATGCCCCATTTACTAGCAGTGTAGGGAACTAATTGAGCCCTGGATATAGCTCGGCCTGATATAGGCGGGGCTATTTCTTTTGGGCTAGGCCATGCCAAGACGCCACCATTTTTCAATACCTTACAATAATTTATCTTATTAGTGCTGGTATTAATCCAAGCAAACATATAATCGCCGCTCGACAATTGACATGGATAGGGTGAAAGCCCTGTGCCCAATAAAATGCCGTCGCCCAGGCCTGGATTGGTTTCCCATAGCGATTGTCCTTGGCTACTGATTTTATATGCGACTGCCGAAGTACCAGTTCTTTCATCTTGAAAACAAACAATAAAATTGTCGCGGTCATCCACCATGGTATTGAAAACAAATGTGGCAGAATTGGCGGGATAACTATTTAATATTATACCATCTGCTCCAAACATTTTAACACCCCCATTGTCGATGTACTGCACACACATATTGTAATTGCCAGTACCAGAAGGTTTATAAAAAGCAATGAAGGTTCCCCCTTTAGAATCCATATTGGCATGAATATCTGCCGATACATAACTCGAAGCCTGTAGATTCAAAGTGGCATCAGCATTCCACTGAGCGGTAGAAAATAAAAAAGAACTGAGACTAACCAAGAAAATAATGAATTTTTTCATTCAAACGAATTTGTAAATTAAAAAGCAAAACCCTCTCTATGAGTAAAATACAATATAAAAAATACATCAAATGGGGGGCTGCATATATAGGAATAGGACAAAATAAGCTGTTTTTCCGGACCTGCAAAAAAATAGGCTAGATGGAATACCCCAGCTAGCCTGATTAATATTATATAAATAAATTATCTATTCTATTTTTTTCTAAAAAACAATCGAATCGGCACCCCCTTAAAATCAAAGTTCATGCGCAATTGATTTTCCAAATAATGTTGATAAGCCGGCTTTACATCATCGGGATGATTACAGAAAAATGCAAAGGTGGGCGTATGTACCGGTAACTGTGTTACATATTTTATCTTGATCGCATTTCCCCTAACTACTGGCGGATGATACGACTCAATGGCCTTTAGCATGATTTCATTTAATTTAGAAGTA
The DNA here is from genome assembly GCA_903858475.1 of uncultured Bacteroidota bacterium. Lineage (GTDB taxonomy): Bacteria > Bacteroidota > Bacteroidia > Chitinophagales > Chitinophagaceae > Ferruginibacter. The sequence goes on along the minus strand of CAIOIZ010000036.1, from coordinate 1,227 downwards.
GTTACTTTCTTGGTGCGATTTTCATACACTTCCAAGGCAGCTTCTACCGCTTTAAAAATCCTTTGCTTTTCCGTTACAGAAATAAACAAAATGGGAACATCACTGAAAGGCGCTAATTTTTCTTTCAGTTGTTTTTCATAATCCCTTATTGTATTGGTTTGCTTATCCTCAATTAAATCCCATTTATTAACCAATACAACTAATCCCTTACCTTTTTTAGCAGCTAATGAAAATATAGCGAGATCCTGTGCGGTAATTCCTTTGCCTGCATCCAATAACAATAAACATACATCTGCTTCATCCATTGCTTTTATAGCACGGATAACAGAATAAAATTCGAGGTCTTCATTCACTTTAGCTTTGCGACGAATACCTGCAGTATCAATTAAAATAAATTCTTTATTGTACAAATTGTAATGCGTATGAATGGTATCTCTAGTGGTGCCTGCGATATCACTCACAATGGTTCTTTCCTGACCAATTAAAGCATTCAGTAAAGAGGACTTTCCTACATTCGGTTGACCAATAATAGCAAACTTAGGCAAGCCTTGTTCACCAGACTTATCATCTGAATCATCCTCTTTCATTAAACCTGTTACTGCATCCAATATCTCTCCTGTACCACTACCACTAATAGACGAAATGAAAAATATATTTTCAAATCCCATGCTATAAAATTCACTCGCTTCTAATAATCTTTCGTGATTGTCAACTTTATTCACTACTAAAAAAACTGGCTTATCGCTTCTTCTCAAAACATCCGCCATCAAGTTGTCTAGCTCTGTTACGCCAGTAGTTGCATCGCACATAAATATGATTGCATTGGCTTCTTCTACAGCAATATGTACTTGTTTGCGAATTTCTCTTTCAAAAACATCATCGCTACCAGCAACAAAACCACCGGTATCAATTACGTTGAATGATTTTCCTGCCCATTCTGCAACTCCATATTGGCGGTCACGCGTTACGCCACTTACATCATCAACAATGGCTTTGCGTTGCTCTAGCAATCGATTAAAAAAAGTGCTTTTGCCAACATTGGGCCTTCCTGTTATTGCTACTGTAAAACTCATATCTGTATGATTTACGATGTTATTTTTTTAATGTTGATTTCATTTGAATAAAAACCAACTGCTGCTTTGTTATAATTAATATCCATATTCTTTCAACTGCATCTCGTTGTCGCGCCACTTGGGTCGCACTTTTACAAATAATTCTAAAAATACT
>CAIOIZ010000035.1 GCA_903858475.1 uncultured Bacteroidota bacterium | reverse complement strand
TTCCCAACGCAATCATTAATGCAAACGAAAAGCTGAAGGGATCACTTGTGCCTTTCAATCCTGCCCCGATTGTATCGGGGATTTATAAAACGAGTATGTATTTTTCTTCTTCTTCTCAGCAACGTCTCCGGCACAGGACGTTGCGTAACAATCTATGACGCAACGTCCTCGGCCAGCACACAAAGCTTGGGAGAGACGTTGCTAGGAAAAAACAACTAACAACTTTTAATAATAGCATCAAAATCTCCCTTTTAACCTACACTTACTTAGAAAGCATCCAGTATCTAGTATCCAGCATCTAGTATCAAGTAAACACCCAGGCGCTGAAGAGCAACCTCCAACCTCCAACTTTTAACCTCAACTCGCTTCCATCTCATCCGCCAATTTATTACTCACCTCCGTCCCCATGGCCCTTAGTTGAAATATGATTTCTTTTTTGGTAGCATCATCATACACATTCTTGCCACCGGCTATTTCTTTTTTATGTGCGATTTCGGGCGCGTTAAATAAATTACTTACCCAATCATTGGCTACGGCATCTATCACCAAATGTATTCGGTCGACATTGCTTTTATTGTGCAAGGAATGAGGCAGGTTAAAATTCATGTACCAGCATTCGCCTTCTTGTAAAACCATTCTTTCTTTGTCTAGAAAAAATTCTACTGCTGCATGGGTAATAACGGGAATGTGGAAACGAAGAAGGCCTTCTTCAAAACAAAGATCCGCATCCTTGTGTTCATGTATTTGTGTGCCGGCACTGAGTTTCAATAATCGCACGGCCATCAAATCGCATTTAAAAGTATTCAGTACTTCTTGTAAATAGGGACATTCTTTTAATAAGGGGGTATCGGCATATTGCTTGGCATCTTCAATAGGGGAGATGAAATTATTGTTTATTTCACCGTTAATACTTCTTAGGGGAATGGCCGACCATTCGCCTTCGTAATGTTTTACCTGAAAATGTAGTTTCCATAATTGATTGCCCAAGAGGCTTACTTCCTCCTGCATTTTTGCTGTATCAAAATGAAAAGGCAATTGAAGGTATTTAATCATGCGCTTTCTTCGTTATAAGATACTTATTAATAACCAATACATCGAGGGCACAGGAGAGAAAGAAATCAATTGCTTCCTTCGGACTTTCCACAATGGGCATGCCCTTTTTATTGAAAGAAGTATTCAACAATACCGAATGCCCCGATGCTGTTTTCCAGGCCGATAGTAATTGGTAAAAAACATCCGTAGGGTCTTTGACTGTTTGCACCCTGCAGGTTCCGTTCTTATGTACAATGCCTTCCATTTTATTTCGCCAGTCTTCCTTGATGCGATCAATCAAAATCATATAAGGACTCTCCAGTCCCAATTGAAAATACTCATTTCTGTCTTCATATAAAACAGCCGGTGCAAAAGGCCTGAAATCTTCTCTGAATTTTATGTGTTGGTTGATATGATCCCGAATACCTGCTCTTCCCGGATCGGCCAAAATACTTCTGCGCCCCAATGCCCGGGGGCCAAATTCAGCACCGGACTGAAACCAGCCAATGGTTTTTCCTTCTTTTAAATAGGAGGCTGTTTCTTGAATAAATTCGGGCGACTGAGTATAATGAATAAAAATTTTTTTTTCCTCTAAAGCAGCCAGGATGTTTTCCTGCGAATAGGATTTACCCAAAAAAGTAGAGCCACTGTGTTTTACCTTGGCTTGTTTTAATATTTCCAGCCAGCCATAATACGCGCATCCAATGGCCAGTCCATTATCGCCTGCTGCGGGCTCGATGTATAAATTGCGTATATCCGTATTGGTTAGTATGGCGGTATTGGCTACTGCATTGAGGGCTACCCCTCCTGCATAACAAAGATTAGGGTGGGGGTGTAACCTGTTTCTGTTTTGAATAATATACTGAATGGCCCTTTCTGTTTCTTCCTGTACCCAGCGGGCGATATCGGCATAATATTGAAAATGCTCTTTAAAGGGTCGGTGGATAGGGTCGGCGGCTTGCGTAAAATATTTCCACATGATATCTTCCCTCACCCAAACCCTGCCTTCTTTTAAATCGAATAATGATTCTTGATAAATATCTTTTTCACCATAGGGTGCCAAGCCCATTAATTTACCCGCATCATCAAAATCGCCAAAGCAATAATGACTGGCCATGGCATACAAGCCTCCGATAGAATGATTGGCAGTGGGCAAATAAACTTGTCCGGGTTTTTGCAGAAAATTTATAATGGAAAAATCTTTGTAAAGGGGTTGCAGGCTTTGCCCATCGAAAAAATAAAAACTGTCTTTCTCGCCGTAGAGTCCGGGTATACTATTTATATCCGAAGGAATAAATGCATTGCTGATATCATCGCATTGATGATAGAAGCTGCCGCAGCCATCAATCACCATCACATTGCATTCATCAAAAGGAGAAGTGCCAATGGCACTATAGGCATGTGCCAAGTGATGCGAAATACTTACAAAAGGAATGGATAGGTCTTGCGGAAAAAAACGTTGACCCTTGTATTGATTTTGTTGAATTTCTGCTTTTTCGAAATTGGCTGCTTGTACTACCAAGTTAAGATCCGAGAGGCCAATGCCTGCTGCCTCCAGGCAATATTGTACCGAAAGGAAATCGTTGCCGCCATCGTGTTTGATGCGCGACAATCTTTCTTTTTCAATAGCAACTATTATTTTGCCATCTTTTAATAGACAGGAAGATCCATCATGACTGAGGCCAGTACCTAATACATACACAGGTTTATTCATGCCATCAGGCCGTTATTTTTTTCCAACGGTTCTTAGCGGTGCCAATCATCAGATTATCGAATACTAGTTCTTTCTTATTGCCTTTTTCGTCGAAAGCAATATCAATTCGGCCTAGCACAATACCTGATTTACCGATATGGTTAATCACTACTTCTTTTTTGTTTTTGTTTTGAGCTACCACTGGCGTTTTCATGAATCGATTGGCATCATTACCAATGATGATATCGATGTACTCTGACTGGGCGGCTAATATTTGATCATTTGATTGATTGTTTTCAAAACCCAAGGTAGATAAGGCAATAATCAATTGACAGTTTTCTAGGTGGTGCAAGCGGCTTGCAAAACGATTGATGGTTGCAATAGAATCAGCAGGTGCAATTATGCCGATACGAATATTTCCTTTTTGCAAAACCTGGTAAGGTTGTGTAGACTGATCGAGGTTGGGTAATTTACTTAGCTGTCCTTTTTGTTCAGCAGCTGTTTCTATTGCCAGCTTCTCATTGTTGCCAGCAATCATTAAATCGTATCCTGCATTTTTTATTAAAGCTACCATCGATTCAAAAGATCCGCTCTCTTGATTAGGGGAAATAAAATTTCCATTATCTAATAACAAGGTATTGGTAGAAACGGATTTGATTGCATCAATAAGTTTGGCTGTTTGTTTAAAGCCGCCTAGTCCTGCATACGCACTACTATCAGCAACAGGCAATAATTGGCCATTGATATGGCTAGTATGTAAAATAGTAAGATGATTGCCTGCACTGAAAGGACTATTTAAAAATCGATTGTATTGCGCTATTCCCTCGAAAGGTTTAATAGCCAGTAGGGCAGTGGCCGCAAGACTTCCCTGACGGATGAATTGTCTTCTAGATTTCATGAAAAAGGTTTAATTAGTGGATAAGATTGACAAAGTTTAAAAAAACCACGAATAGTTTTGTAGCGGAAAAATACATATTTGTTTTAATAGAACAAAAAAGAATATACCTACAAAAAAAATATTTGTATCATAAATATTTTTACTATTTTTATTCTCTATCATATAAATTAAACCTTAATCTTATCTTATTATGGAAGGAACTATTGGCGAAATTCGCATGTTTGCGGGTACTTTCAGCCCTAGAACTTGGGCATTTTGTAATGGACAATTGATGCCTATTGCACAAAACACTGCCTTGTTTTCAATCCTAGGTACCACTTATGGTGGAAATGGTCAAACAACTTTTGCTTTACCTGATTTTCAGGGAAGAGTAGCTGTTGGTACTGGAACAGGAGCTGGCTTACCCAGTGTACAATTGGGTGAAAGGGCTGGTACTCCAACTGTTACTTTATTAACTACTAATATGCCAGCGCACAATCATGCGGTTACTGGTTCTGTAACCATGCAAGCGAATACCGATGGTGTGCTTAGTTCAGATCCTACCGGTAGATACCTTGGGCCTGTAAGTGTTTTTACCAGTGCCAATGCCGACTTGGTAAATTTAGCACCTGCAGTTACTAGTTTAAATACTGCTGTGAATGGCGGAAGTCAACCATTTAGTATCATGCCTCCTTATTTAGGTATGAACTATATCATTTGTATGTTTGGTATTTTTCCATCAAGGGATTAATGTTTCTTTTTTATTAATTTTTAAACTCATTATATATGGAAGGAACACTTGCTGAAGTCCGGATGTTTGCCGGAAATTTTTCACCTAGAGGATGGCAGTTTTGCAATGGTCAGTTATTGTCTATTGCACAGTGGACGGCTGTATTTGCATTGGTGGGAACTACTTATGGCGGAGATGGTCAAGTAACTTTTGGTTTACCAAATTTTCAGGGAAGAATAGCTGTTGGTACAGGTAATGGAGCTGGACTGCCAGCTTACCAATTGGGTGAAATGTCGGGTACTCCTTCAGTAACCTTGTTGACAACCAATCTCCCTTTTCATAATCACGCTGTTACTGGCACCGTTAATTTGCAAGCCAATACAGATGGTGTATTAGGGACTGATCCAACTGCTAGAAGATTGGGTGCTGTTGCTGATTACACGAGCGCCAATGCCGATTTAGTAAATATGGCACCTACAGCAGTAAGTTTAAGTACTGCAGTTGCAGGAAATAGCCAGCCATTTACAAACAAATCACCTTACCTGGGTATGAATTATATTTTTTGTGTAGAAGGTATTTTCCCAAGTAGGGATTAATTATCTTGCAAATATTCAATATCCCTCTTCTTCCTATAATAGAAGAGGGATTTTTTATATTAATAAGTCAGCATACCCTATAAAATATTAAAAAAGTATATGCTTCGCATTGGAATACTATTGCCTCGGTCTACTATCTATCCAAGCATTGGACTTGATATGTTGCATGGGGTAAAAACTTATTTGAAAACACATCAATTGATTGACCAGGTTCAATTGTTTACAGATAATATTGGCTTTGGAATAGACGAAGCTGATATTTATACGAAGGCGGAAAAAATGTTATTGCAGGAAGATGCACAAATTGTAATTGTTTGTGCCGATGAAAGGATTCAGGAATTATTGAAACCAATTTTTACTGCAACGAATAAAATTTTAATCATGTTGAATTTGGGTGCCAATCTTCCTGAAACATGGTCTACTGCGCCCACTTGCATCACGCATTCGCTTAATTTTTGTTTTCATGCATGGCTAACCGGTAAAGAGGCTGCCAATGCTGCGAGTAAAGAAGCGGTTAATATTATTTCCTATTACGATGGAGGATATCGTGTCTGTTATTCCATGTTGAATAGTCATCAGCAAAATGGTGGAGTACCTGCATATAATTATGTTTCAAAATTAAAGCTTGCAGAATTTGACCTACAACCCATTGATGCATTTTTAACTGAAAACAAAGAGGTCAAAACCGCCTTGTGTTTATTTTCTGGAGAACAAGCGGTGCAATTTTATCAGGATATAAAACCGATTCAGCAAAAACATTCTCTCACTTTATATGGTAGTGCCATGATGCAGGCCCCTACTTTGAAAAAGGAATTGCCTGCGGATTTTTCTTTTGTAGACATGTTGGCTTTTGTTCCCTGGTACAGCGAATTACCCAATGCTGCCAATCAAATTTTTAAAGAAAAAATAGCAGCAGGGGGCCATCAGCCTGCTAATTATTTTTCATTGTTAGGCTGGGAAACTGGCATTCTGATAGCGCAAATGCTTCCCATATTTGAATCTGGCATGGCAGCAGTAGAGATGGTGCAGCAATTAATGGCAACTTCATTCGAAACGCCAAGAGGCAAGGTAAGCATTGATGCGCATACGCATTATAGTTATGGAAATGCTTGGTTGGTAAAAACAAATGAACAGTTCAGCGCAACGGTTGTAAAAGAATTAACTGATGCGGAAGCAAGTTGGACAGCATTTACCAGTGAACCAGGATTGAAGGGAGAGATTTCTAGTTGGAGAAATACTTATTTGTGTATATAGGGAACGATTTTCTGCGGCAGCTGCACGCAGTATATTTGAATAGAAAAAAGCTTGTATATGAATGATGTGAAGGCCCTTATTCTTTGTAATAGTCCCATTGCTATTCCCGGGATTAAAGAATTTCTTTTCTATGGAAAAGTGGTGGCCGTTGCTATTCCTCAGGGCAATAAGGATTTGCAGTATTTGCTTCAGCCACTTTTACAGGAAGCCAATCTGCCTTTGATTTTAATCAATAAAAAAGATTACAAAGCACAATTGATGTCGGTCATTGAAAGCCATCAGCCTACTGTTGGTTTGATGATGACTTTTCCTTTTTTGATTAGCGCTGCAATGATGGCGGCAGTACCCAAGGGTTTTATCAATTTTCATTTTGGCATTTTGCCACAGAGTCGTGGACCTCAACCCATCCTTCGGCACTTAGTGAATGGCGATGCCGAAGCAGGTGTTACAGTACATATCGTGGATGAAGGAATTGATACGGGGCCCATTATCGTTCAAGAAAAAATTCAAATAGAACAGTATGATACGTATGGTATTTTACAAGGAAAACTAGCATTTCTGGCTGCAAAACTAGCAGCTAATCTATTAAGAATTTTGTCTTATGGCAGCATTATACCATCGCTTCCGCAGGATGAATCAAAAGCTGCCTATTACTCAATGCCCACCGCTGCAGAACTTACTATTCGGTGGAAAGAAATGGAAGCCAGTAGCATTGTCCGCATCATTAATGCTTGTAATCCCTGGAATAAGGGAGCAGGTGCTACTATTAATGGTTGGACATTAGGTTGTACCGAAGCAACTATAGTTGGTGATTGTGAAGAACAGCAATTAGTTGGCGGAACAATTCTTACTTGTGATGCTGAAAATGGATTAGTTGTTAAAACAATTGATCATAAAAGACTCCGTTTAAATATAATTTATACGACGGAAGGCTTTTTTTCCGGTAGCAGATTGGCTGATTTCGGCATTCAGGTTGGAATGATTTTCGACTAATATGAAATCTAATTTATTTTTAATAAATAAAACATTTTTTCTATTTTTTTCCCTTACTTTTATTATACATAAAACCAAAACCTTCTTCTATGCGCTCCATCCTTATTC
>CAIOIZ010000034.1 GCA_903858475.1 uncultured Bacteroidota bacterium | reverse complement strand
GTCGTTCGTTTTGTACATCCAGATGAATTTGCCGAACTCAGAGAAATGGGGTACCAATTGGGATTTGATTATGTAGAAAGCGGTCCTTTGGTGCGTTCTTCTTATCACAGCGAAAAGCACATTTATGAGGGATGGGGTAAAAATCAGTGGTTGGAAGAAAAAAAACAAGGCTAATACAACGCCCATGAAATTCTTTTATTTGCTCCTTTTTTTTATTGGCACAGGGCGGTGTGTTGTATCGCAACGTCAATGGGTAAACGTAGATGAGCAATTTGGCAAAATGCCTGCCAGCTTTCATGTGTATAAATCAACTGATAGTCTCGACGGCAAACCCTTTATTGCTTTTTATAGTATTGCAAAACTGAAAAACAAAGCACATCGTTTTGAAACAGATACTACTACTAAGCGAAGACTTACGCCCACGCAGTTTTATGAAAAAAACAATCATCCTTTGTTGGTAGTGAATGCCAGTTTTTTTTCATTCAGTACACACCAAAACCTGAACCTGGTAATCAAACAGGGGGAAATGGTGGGTTACAATATTCATACAATTCCCATGAAGGGAAAAGATACCCTGCAATACAGACATCCATTGGGCAGTGCCTTGGGAATATCAAAAAAAGGCAAGGCTGATATAGCTTGGTTATTGACGGATTCCTCAACGCATTATCCACTTGCCTTGCAATTTCCGGTGAAGCCCATTAAAGACTCTTTTGCACGGCCTAGCAATGCCTACTTGCAACAGCAATACCTGCGATTGGCCGATACCAACGAATTGGCAGGATTTAAACAATGGAAAATGTATACCGCCGTGGGTGGTGGCCCCGTATTGTTGCAGCAGGGAAAAATTCATATCTCCAATAATGAGGAATTGAAATTTGCAGGCAAGGCCATCGACGACAAACATCCTCGAACAGCGATCGGATATACTGCCGATGGTTATTTGATTATAATGGTGATACAAGGGCGTTTCCCTGGCAAGGCAGAAGGAGCCACTTTAACACAAACAGCAGCCTTGTTAAAAGAACTTGGTTGTGTAGAGGCCATCAATTTAGATGGAGGTGGCAGTAGTGCCATGCTGATCAATGGAAAACCAACCATTTTGCCGAGTGATAAAGAGGGAGAGCGGATGGTGCCAGGAGTACTGATGATTACCAGTTCAGCCAATAAATAAAATAGCCGAATATTACTATTCGGCTATTCGTTATCGTTATTAAGTTAAATAAACTTTATTTCTCCCAGGCAAGTGCACTGGCACCCAATATGGCAGCGTCTGATTCCTTTAAATGACTGACAAGGATTTTTATTTTATTCTGAAAAACCTGAATAAGATTGGCTTCCATACTTTCTTTCGTGGGTTTTAAAATAAGATCCCCGGCTTTTGTTAAACCGCCGAATAGTATAATGGCTTCTGGACTGCTGAACATAATAGCATTGGCCAATGCCAGTCCTAAAATTTTACCAGTGTACTCAAATACTTCCAAGGCTATTTTATCTCCCTGCACGGCGGCGTCATAAACTGCTTTGGAATCGAGTTTTTCGAGGGGTACGGCCCTTAGTAAACTTTCTTCGGTGGAGTTCTCTAATAATTCAATAGCGGTTAATCGAACACCTGTAGCAGACGCATAAATTTCCAATGGTCCGTTTTTGCCCGTGCCAGGATGATGACGTCCTCCGGGTATTACAATGGTATGACCAAGTTCGCCAGCAAAGCCATCATGTCCATAAATCAATTGCCCATTGGCAACAATGCCACTGCCAACACCGGTACCAAGCGTTATCATGATAAAATCTTTCATGTCCTTGGCTGCACCATACATCATTTCTCCAATAGCAGCTGCATTGGCATCATTGGTAAGGGTAACGGGTAATTTAAATTTCGATTCCATTAATTCCACCAATGGAATAATGCCTTTCCATGGAAGATTGGGGGCATATTCAATGGTGCCGGTATAATAATTACCGTTGGGAGCACCCACGCCAATTCCTTTGATACGGCCACTGCCACCAGAGCGTTCAATCATATCCGATAGTTCGGTATACAGTTCATCGATAAAGCTTTCAGTGGTAGCGTGTTTTTTGGTAGAAATTTCACTGCTAAAAAGTACATTTCCATCGCGGTCAACAATACCAAATTTGGTACCAGTGCCACCAATGTCAATACCAATTACAAGTTGTTCAAGTGCGGTAGCCATATAGCGGGTATTTTATAAAAAAAACAAGTACCGGGTTTTCCGGTACTTGTAAAGGTATTAATTAAATAATAATTTTTTAAATCAGGATATTAATGGCCTCCAGCTTTAGGGCTACTCAATGCATCCAAATCGATGCCCTGGTCTTTCAAATCTGCCTTTGAACGGATGGCATAATATATCAAATAAAGAAAACAAGCAATGCCTACTACATAAGAATAACCGATACCCAATAAATGGTCGGCTGATAAATACCCTTGCAGGATGCTCACGATACCACCTCCCATAATCATAAAAATTAGGAAGTTGGATCCTTCACTGGTATGTTTTCCCAAACCTGAAATCGAAAGGGTGAAAATGCAAGGCCATAGTGTAGAGCAAAATAAACCAACACTGCAGATTGCATAAACACTGATTTGGTAGTCAGGGGAGAACATGGCAACTAATAATGCCACAATTCCAAACACACTAAACAACATCAATTGTCTGGCAGGGTTGCCCTTGCTGAGTAAATTAGCAATGATCAACACCACAATTACCAGTGCATATATGTAAAATGGTTCTAAATCATTTTTAGCGATGGCATTCACTAATAAATAAACACCGAAAGCCAAGTAAGGCATCAAAAACTGAAGGATTTTTTTAGTACTATCTGCAAATCCAAAAGCACCTGCAGAAGAAGTCCAACGACCAATCATCAAACTAGCCCAGAACAAAGAAATATAAGGTGCGGTTCCACTGGTAGGAGTACCCAATTTCTGCTTCATAAATTCTGGCAAATTAGCTGCGGTACTTACTTCTACGCCTACATATACAAATATGGCAATCATGCCCAATAACAATTGTGGGTATTTAAAAGGAGTACCTCTGTCCACCCAATTCGATTTGGCTTCTACCAATTCCTCGGTATTACTTACTAATTGGTTGGGAACAGAAGAAAAATAAAAGACAGCAGCTACAATTAAGAAGGCAGCTCCTAAGATTAAATAAGGCGTTTTTACAGAACTCAAAGAACTCACCATTACAGTTGAAACAGTACCAAAAATGGCCAGTTTTACAATCAGGGGTCCAATGGTTGTACCAAAATTATTAATACCGCCAGCCATGCTTAAGCGTTGAGAGCCGGTACTGGCACTTCCCATATTAATGGCTAAAGGATTGGCAGCTGTTTGTTGTAAAGAAAAGCCCAGGCCAATGGTAAATAAACCAGAAATGAATAATGGAAATGATTCGGCACTTGCTGCAGGAATGAAAAGCAGGGTTCCAATAGCAGAAATAATTAAGCCAATACTAATGCCGTTTTTGTATCCAATTTTATTTAGCAAATCTTGTTTCAGGAATTTACTGATAAAGAAATACAACAATGCCCCTACAGAATAGGCTACATAAAATGCAAAAGAAACCATTTGGGCTTGTACCTGGGTCAGGTTCAATTTCTCTTTAAATACAGGGATTAACACATCATTGCTGGCAGCAACAAATCCCCAGAAGAAAAATACAGAAACCAAAACGCCAAATTGTGACCATTTTGTTTGAATCTGTTGTGCAGGTGGAATTAGATCTTTTTGTTCATTAGGCATATCGTATAAGTTTTAGTGGCTGAAAATAGAATAAATAATGCAATTGCTGCAAAAAAATTTCTCCCCGAATTGGTTTTGAAACAAAATGATTGGTAAATTGAACCAGTAATCAATCGTAATGGAAATACTTCATGTTAGTGCGGAATGTTATCCCATGGCTAAAGCGGGCGGCCTGGCTGATGTAGTGGGAGCCTTGCCAAAATATCAGTGCCAACTGGGTCATATAGCCAAAGTAGTTACACCCATGCATCGTACTAAATTCCTTTATGATAATGAATGGGAAACCGTTCACAAAGGAGCTTTCGACATGGGGCCTTTTCACCTAACGTATACCGTTATTAAAGAAAAATCAAATAAGTTAGGTTTCGATTTATATTGTGTTGATATATCCCAGTTACTCGACCGTGAAAAAATTTATAGTTACGATGATGATACGGAACGCTATACCGCTTTTCAAATTGCGGTGACTGATTGGTTGAGCAAATGGCAACACCAGCCCGATGTAGTACATGTGCACGATCATCATGCTGCACTGATTCCTTTTATGATGAAATATTGCTATGCGTATAATCGTCTACGTGATATTGGTACTGTTCTTACCATTCACAATGGTCAATACCAGGGTGCCATGGGATGGGATAAGCAACAATATTTGCCAGCATATGATACTTGGCAATGGGGAAAACTGGACTGGGAAAAAACCATTAACCCACTTGCCTGCGGCGTGAAATGTGTAGATAAAGTGACTACCGTTAGTCCCAGTTATATGGAAGAACTAACTCAACAGGCCAACGGCTTAGAAAAATTATTTCAATATGAAAGAGGTAAGTGCAGGGGTATTGTAAATGGAATTGATACGGCGGTTTGGGACCCCGCTACAGACAGCTATATCTCAGATAATTTTTCTATTAAGGATGTAGAGGAAGGAAAAAAATTGAACAAGAAAAAATTGTGTGATGATTTCGGTTTAGATATTGGAAAACCACTTTTTGTTTTTATAGGAAGATTGGTGGGTGAAAAATCAGCAGAACTATTACCCCAAGCCATCTCCGACGCCATCTATCATATGAATGGTAGAATGAACTTTTTAATATTGGGAAGTGGTGACCCTGGACTGGAAAAGCAATTTGAATCCATGCGCAGTTCCTTGGTTGGATATTACAATGCACAAATTGGCTACAATGAAAAACTCGCCCATCAAATGTATGCAGGTGCCGATTTTTTATTGATGCCAAGTAGAGTAGAACCTTGCGGACTGAACCAATTATATGCCATGCGTTATGGTACCGTACCAGTAGTAAGAAATACTGGTGGACTGCGGGATACCGTTATTGATTTTGGTGAACCCGGTGGATATGGCATTCGATTCGATCATGCCAGTGTATGGGACATCACCTATTCTATACATCGCGGATTGGAATTGTACAACGATAAAAAGCATTTAACTGCCATTAGAAAAACAATGATGAAAATAGATACTAGTTGGGAGCAAAGTGCAGCAAAATATTTGGAACTTTACAACTCTTTACAATAAACAGATTCTTATGAAACTAACTTCCGTTGTGGCTGTTATCCTTGGTGGTGGTGCAGGATCACGCTTATACCCCTTAACCGCCACAAGAAGTAAACCTGCTGTACCCATCGCAGGAAAATATCGCTTGGTAGATATTCCAATTTCCAATTGTATCAATTCGAATATTAACCGAATGTTTGTGTTGACGCAATATAATTCCGCTTCACTTAACAAGCACATCAAGAATACCTATCAGTTCAGTGCCTTCAGCAGTGGATTTGTAGATATTCTGGCAGCAGAACAAACACCTGATAACAGTGGTTGGTTTCAAGGCACGGCGGATGCTGTAAGACAATCGCTAAAGCATATTCGCAATCATGAATTTGAATATGTATTGATATTAAGTGGTGACCAGTTGTACCAAATGGACTTTGGCAAAATGATTGACAACCATGTTGAGAACAATGCAGATATTACCATCGCCACCATTCCCGTGGGTGAAAGAGAAGCACCTGAATTTGGTATTTTAAAATCAAATGAAGCAGGTGATATCACTTCGTTTATTGAGAAACCTAATAAGGAACTATTACCTGAATGGATAAGCGATACCGGCGATTTGATGAAATCTCAGGGCAGAAATTACCTAGCCAGTATGGGTATTTACATTTTCAATAGAAAATTATTATTTGAAATTCTCGAAGAGAAAAAAAATGAAGCCACCGATTTTGGGAAAGAAATCATACCTGCATCTATCGATACACACAAAGTGATAAGTTATCAATACGACGGCTATTGGACCGATATTGGAAATATTTATTCTTTCTTCGAAGCCAACCTAGCATTGACATTGGAAATCCCTTTGTTCAATTTATTTGATAACCGAAATATTGTATATAGCCGCGCTAGGATGTTGCCGCCTGCTAAAATCAGTGGCACTACTTTAGAGCAAACAATTATTGCTGATGGATGTATCATCAATGCCAGTAGAATCGAAAATAGTGTGATTGGTATCCGTAGCCGGATTGGCAATGCTACCACCGTTGTAAGCAGTTACATGATGGGAAATGATTACTATGAAACAATTTTAGAAATTGAACAAAATGCAGCCAAAGGCATTCCTCAACTGGGCATTGGCGAACGTTGTTATCTGAAAAATACCATTGTTGATAAAAATTGCAGAATTGGCAATGATGTAAGAATCAATGGCGGCGTTCATTTAACCGATTCAGACCATAGCTTGTATGCCGTTAAAGATGGCATCGTTGTGCTGAAAAAAGGAGCCATTATTCCAGACGGTTTTGCATTGTAAATAATAATTATAAAAAACATCCCTTACCGGATGTTTTTTAGTGTACTTTTATTAATGTGTAACAATTACACAATTTAACGATAACCTTTAAACGATTGCTATGTCACAGTACGATCAAACCAGCTTGGGTGATTTACCAAAAGCTAAAAAACCTTCATTGACCCTTGCTCAAATTATCAATATGAGTGTGGGATTCTTGGGGATACAATTCGCATTTGGTTTACAAAATGCCAATGTGAGTCGTATTTTTCAAACCCTGGGCGCCAAGATTGAAGAAATACCCATTCTTTGGATTGCAGCACCACTCACGGGATTAATTATGCAACCCATTATTGGTCATTTAAGTGATAAAACATGGTTAGGTAAGTTGGGTAGAAGAAGGCCTTATTTTATGTTGGGTGCCATACTTGCTTCCTTGGCATTATTGGTTTTTCCTAATGTAGCTGCGCTTTGGGTAGCCGCTGTACTTCTTTGGATATTGGATGCTTCTATCAATATTTCCATGGAACCCTTCCGCGCATTTGTCGGCGATATGTTGCCCGATGAACAACGCACTTCTGGATTTGCGATGCAAAGTTTTTTTATTGGTATTGGAGCAGTCATCTCTTCGGCATTGCCTTTTATATTGGAGAAAATGAATGTTGCCAATGAAGCACCTGATGGCGTATTGCCTGATACCGTTCGTTATTCCTTTTATATTGGCGCATTGGTATACATGGTGGCTATTTCCTATACTGTTTTTACAACAAGAGAATATTCTCCTGCCGAAATGAAATCATTCGGTGGAATGGAAGCTTCCGATACACAAAAAAATATCAAGACCCCCTACCAATCCTTTTTTAAAAATGGATTACGCTGGTTCCTCTTAGGGGCTGCCCTAACCAGTAGTTTGTATTATTATAATACAACGGTAACGGTACCATTAGAAAAAGAATTGTATGTACTAACAGGTGGCATTGCTGCTTATGGACTTTTTCAATTGCTTGCTGCGCTATTTCACAAAAACAAGAGTGAAAATGCATTGGTGGAAATTATGGATGACTTGAATTTTTTACCTGATACCATGAAAAAATTAGCCATCGTGCAGTTTTTTTCTTGGTTCGCACTTTTCTCTATGTGGATATATTCAACCCCCGCATTAGCGCAACATATTTATGGCACTACCAATACAAGCTCTGCAGAATATAATAAAATTGGCAATTGGGTAGGGGTGATGTTTGGGTCCTATAATGGCTTCGCAGCGCTATTCGCTTTCCTATTGCCAGTGTTGGCAAAAAAATATGCAAGGCCCAAAACGCATATGATTTCATTAATAGCAGGTGGCCTTGGATTGATCTCTTATATTATTTTTAAAAATGAATACCTATTAATTATTAGCATGGCGGGTGTTGGTATGGCATGGTCTAGTATTTTATCAATGCCTTATTCTATGCTTACGCAATCCCTACCTGCACATAAGATGGGGGTTTACATGGGTATTTTCAATTTCTTTATTGTAATCCCACAAATTTTGGCTGCTACTTTATTGGGCTTTTTTACCAAGCATCTTTTTGGTGATCAAGCCATCTACTCTATTGTATTGGGAGGTTGCTCCATGCTAGTAGCAGCATTTTTATGTTTGAGAATAAAAGATAAATAATAGTATATGAAAAAGTTTTTAATCGTTCATTGCCTTCTCTTGCTTGTTTTTTTTGCAGCTGCTCAAAACAAATCCTATCAATGCTATCCTGCCAACTGGTGGGCAGGTATGAAATGGAATAAAGTACAATTGATGCTTTATGGAGAGGCCATTGGTACAGCTACTGGATTTAGTATCAACTAT
>CAIOIZ010000033.1 GCA_903858475.1 uncultured Bacteroidota bacterium | reverse complement strand
TTGGCAATTTGTACTGCTTCCAATGGAGAATATAAAATGCGCACATCCGCACCTGCTGCTTTTACTTCCAGTAAATTTTTTTTACTGCCTGGTACACGAAGCATATCACCAAAAGAGCAAAGAATGGTATTAGTTTGTTCTGCAAGGTAAACCGCTTCATCTATTACCCCGATACTTGTAACGCATACTGGGCAACCTGGCCCGTGTACCATGGTGATTTTATCTGGTAACATTTCAAGGATGCCATTTTTCACCAGGCTATGCGTTTGTCCACCGCAAATTTCCATCAATGTCCAGGCACGAGTAGTTACATGATGAATTTCTTTGATCAGCGCAGCAGCCAATTCCGGATCCCGATATTCTGTTAAATATTTCATGTGCGATTTTATATTGACCTAGGAGGGTGAATTTTCTAGTTCTTCTACTTCACCCATATCTTTCAAATAGCTAAACACTTTTTTGGCTTCTTCTTCGTCTACAATACTGATAGCCACTCCAACATGTACTAATACATAGTCATCGGGTTTTGCTTCAGGTACCATGCATAGATTAATTTCTTTGGTAATGCCTCCAAAAGAAACTTTTCCAAATCGAAAGGTTTCGTCCAATTGATTGGTGATTGAAATGATTTTTCCCGGTATTGCTAAGCACATATTATGGAGTTTAAAAAGTGGATTGAAATGGAGGAGAGGAAAGTTGATTGATAGAAGTATTTTGAAGTGATGGTTGCAGCATAGTCATATTTTGATAGGCCAATTGCCCCAATCCAATACATTCATCATTGGGACTGAGTTGTTGGTGAAAGTATAGCTTTTTCCTATAAGATAATCTTTCGATAATTATATCATTCAACAAAGCATTTTGAAATACCCCCCCACTAAAGGCCAGTGCATCTATTTGAAAATGATTGGCCAGTTCTCCAATCGTGTGCGCGAGTGAGAAAAATACTTTCCATGCAATAGTGGCACTATTAACGCCTAGTTCAATGTCAGCAATCAGTCCTTTAATAAACACGGTGATATCCAACTGCTCACCCACTAATGGAAGCGGATAAAATTCAGAAGGCTTATTGCTGGCAGATTGCGCCAAAACTTCTAATTGCAGGGCCGCTTCGCCTTCATAGGTATTGTATAATTGTAGTCCAAGTAGGGCTGCAATGCCATCTATAAATCTTCCCATGCTGCTGGTTAATAAACTAGCACTTTGTTGATTGAGTTGTTGATAATAATTCCATTCCTGTTTGGAGAAATATTTTTGTATCAAATGCATTTTATCAGGATGCGCTTTCAACAAACTCAGCGCAGCAATCCGGGGTTCTTTACTCATTTTGTCACCCAGTAATTGAGGGAAATAAGAAAGATGTGCTACTCTTTTCATTGCCTTGTTGTCATAGATAAAAACTTCGCCTCCCCAAATTTGTTTATCCTCGCCAAAGCCCGTGCCATCCCAAATAAAACCCAGTATAGGCAATGCAGTATGGAGTAGGTTATTTTCCGCCAACACCGCTGCAAAATGAGCCTTGTGATGTTGGATGCTGACAATGGGTATTTGGTTAGCCTGGGCCAATTCTTTTCCATATCCGGATATGGCATAAGTGGGATGTGCATCAACTAAAATTGTTGCAACAGTAGATTTCAATAGTCGGATAATATGTTGTAAAGTTTCTTTAAAGCATTGTTGCGATTCAAGTGTTGATTGATCGCCCAAAAACTGACTGATGAATAATTTATGTTGATCTTGTAAGGCAAAAGCACTTTTTAATTCTGCTCCCATTGCCAATTGAACTGTATTGGTTGTAGGAAATGGGTTCGGAAAATAATTGGGGGCTAATCCGCGACTTCTTCTTAAAATAATTTTATGTCCTTTATTGGTAAATTGTACAACGCTATCATCCTGCGGTGTTAAAATATCCCGATCATAACTGACTACATAGTCGGCAATGTCAAAAAGGTTTTCCAATGCATCTTGATCCTTATAAATGATGGGCGATCCGCTGATATTGGCACTAGTGGCTATAAGTGGTTTGTTAAATTGTGCTGCTATCAAGTATAATAAGGGTGCACAGGGTAGCATGATGCCGATTTTATTTAAACCTGGCGCGATACCTTTTAGAAAAACTTGATTGGAATGATTTTCTTTTAATCTGCAAAGTACAATGGGGGCAACTTTACTGGTTAATTCCATTGTTTCAGCCTTGCTCAAAAAAACATCTACAGCAGCCTGTTCAATGGTTTTATATAATAAGGCAAATGGTTTCGAAGGGCGCTGCTTTCTTGCTCTGAGGGTAGAGATCGTTTTTTCATTATTAGCATCTCCAAGTAAAAGATAACCGCCAATTCCTTTCACAGCCAGAATGCAACCCCTCGATAATTCTTGTTGAATAAAATCTAGAATTTCATTGTTATCCCTGCTGAGGCATTGTGTTGGACTGCTATAAAAATGCATGTCAACGGCACAGTTGTTGCAAGAATTGGTTTGACTATAATGTCTTCTATCTAAAACATCATTGTATTCTGTTGAGCAGGATGGGCACATGGTATAGTCCTTCATGCTGGTATGCTCTCGGTCGTAGGGGAGGGCATGGCTAATAGAATACCTTGGTCCACAGTGTAGGCAGGTAGTAAAAGGGTAATTGTATCGTTTATTGGTTACTGTTATTAATTCAGTTTGACAGGTTTCGCAAATAGCAATATCTGGAGTTAGCAAAAGGTCTGGTTTCTCCGTTTGATTGCTTTCTCGGATAGAGAAATTTTCGAAAGATTGTGTATTGATTTCGTTCAACGCATGACTACTAATAATTGCATTCGTTGGTGGGTGTTGAATCAATTCATGGTAAAAATCCTGTATTT
The DNA here is from genome assembly GCA_903858475.1 of uncultured Bacteroidota bacterium. GTDB lineage: Bacteria > Bacteroidota > Bacteroidia > Chitinophagales > Chitinophagaceae > Ferruginibacter. The sequence continues at coordinate 13,934 of CAIOIZ010000033.1, read as the reverse complement.
GGCTATGGTTGCCTGCGCATTCTATGTGTACACCTGTATTGGAATTGCTAACCCATCCTGTCAGCCCATGTTTGCTGGCAAGTTGATATACATAGGGGCGAAATCCTACCCCCTGCACCAAACCATTGATATGGATATGACAGGTATTCATGTAACTATTTTAGCTTGGAAGCAACGCCGTTTAATACACTGTTTCCGGAGAAAGTACTTTTGATTTTAGCCATTCGTACCAGTTTTGTAATCCTTCTCCACTTGTACAGCTAAGTTCTATGATTTCCATGGAAGGATTTATTTTTTTGGCGTTGGCTTTTACTTTTTCTATATCAAAAGGCACATAGGGTAAAAGGTCAATTTTGTTGATGATGCAAAGCGTTGAAGAAAAAAACATATCAGGGTATTTCAGTGGTTTGTCGTCGCCTTCTGTTACACTGATAATGACTACTCTTTCTTTTTCGCCCAGGTCGAACATAGCAGGACAAACCAGGTTGCCTACATTTTCAATAAATAGTATACTATTGGCTTTTGGTTTCATGCCTTGAATGGCATGCATGACCATGTGTGCATCAAGGTGGCAGCCTTTTCCGGTATTGATTTGAACCACTTTAGTGCCAGTTGCATGAATTCGATCTGCATCATTGGTGGTTTGTTGGTCGCCTTCAATTACATAAAAATCAAGGGTCGTCTTTAGGTCGGTTAATGTTCTTTCGAGTAAGGAAGTTTTACCTGAGCCAGGCGAACTAACCAGGTTCATGCTCAATATATTTTTAGCATCAAAATAACCTCTGTTTCTTTCAGCCAACAAATCGTTTTCATGCAAAACATCTTTTTCTACATCTACAATTTTTTTATTGGGGTGGACATGACTATGACTATGATCTCCATGTTCATGTTGATGGCCAGGTTGATGCATGGTTACATTTCCGTTGGCGTCGCATCCGCAAGTTGCACACATATTCTACTTATTTGAGTTTAAAAATTAATTTCAGGTAACCACCAATGATTTTACTCTTAGTTCTTTACCTGCTGTAATATGAATTAAGTGTTCACCACAGGCAGGGCAGGCATCATAGAGGTTTTCGATTGAAAATTGTGCATCACAATCCATGCATTGTGCTTTTCCTTGGATGCGATTTATTTTTTTAATGGTTTTTTCTAAGGAAGTATCCCTTACAGCCTGTTGCCAAGCAAATTCAAATGCATTCATTTCCACTGTAGTCAAGCAGCCGATATCCATTTCGATTTCCTCAACAACAGAGGCATTGGAAGCTTCGGCCTGTTGATTGACAATATCGACAATACTCATCACTATGGAGAGCTCGTGCATTGGCTTATTTTTTCTGAGATGCTTTTTTGCCGTTCAGCGATTTAATCATAAACACCACTAGGGCCAATACACCTATACTAATAACTGCATGTACGGGTTCCAAAAAATAATGGGTGATCGTGAATCCACCAGTTTCTCCATGGCCTGGGTGTGCTAGGGCAATCACAGGTAAAAACAAGGCAAGCGTACTGAACGCAGCAAATATTTTTTTCATATTTCTTAATTTAAGATAATTAAAAATATAATGTTGCAACGGGGGAATTTATGACTAGCATCATATTTTATTATGAAGCAGGTCATGTATTTATCTTAAAGATAAAAATACTTTTATTCAGCTTTAACGATTTTTCCTCCATTTAAAAACACATTTTTCATGACAAATGATTCCCCTCCCAAAACACAGCCAACCTATTACCAGGAAGTTGTGAGAAAAGGCTATTCCCGCCGTGATTTTTTAAGCTTTGTTACCATGATGACAGCATTCATGGGACTTGAGCAATCAGTTGTTGGTCAAGTAACAAAAGCATTGGAAAACAAACCCCGTATACCTGTAATTTGGTTGCATTTTCAAGAATGTACCTGTTGCAGTGAAAGTTTTATCCGTTCTTCTCATCCCATTGTGGCTGATATATTATTGGATAAAATTTCTTTGGATTATTCAGAAACTTTAATGGCTGCATCTGGCTTTCAAGCCGAAGCTGCTATGAAAAACACCATGGAAAAATACAAGGGAGAATATATTCTTTGTGTTGAAGGAAGTGTTCCAACAGGAGCAGATGGTGTGTATTGTATGATAGGAGGTAAAACTTCTATGCAAATTTTGGAAGAAGCATCTGCAGGTGCCAAGGCGGTTATTGCCTGGGGCAGTTGTGCAAGTAATGGTTGTGTGCAATCGGCGAAACCTAATCCAACCAATGCAACTCCCATTCATAAATTATTAAAAAGTGGGGTGCCATTAATTAAAGTGCCTGGTTGTCCTCCAATAGGAGAAGTGATGGCAGGTGTGATAGTTCATTTGGTGACATTTGGTAAGATTCCTGAATTAGATAGATTGGGCAGACCAAAAGCATTTTATAGCAAACGTGTTCATGATACCTGCTATCGCAGACCATACTATGATGCTGGATTATATGTTGAGTCATTTGATGATGAAAATGCGAAGAAAGGATATTGTTTGTATAAAGTGGGTTGTAAAGGACCTTCTACTTATAATGCTTGCGGCGTAATGAAATGGAACAATGGTGTTAGTTATCCGATTCAATCTGGTCACGGATGTATTGGTTGCAGCGAAGAAAATTTCTGGGACAATGGTCGTTTGTATGAACGTGCTTCAGCCTTTGCAGGCTTTGGTATAGAAAGCAATGCGGATGATCTTGGTAAAGCTGCCTTGGTAGCTACTGGAGTTGGACTTGCAGCACATGCAATTGCTACCAATATTCGCAAGCATAAGTTGATTACCAATCTTGAAAAAGAAGGTAAGACCAGCGAACAAGAACTGAAATCATAATTAATTAATCCATCAACTAACTATAATGAGTAAAAGAGTAGTTGTTGACCCGATCACTAGGATCGAAGGTCACTTACGAATAGAAGCCGACATAGAAAACGGCAAAATAAAGGATGCTTTTAGTAGTGGAACCATGGTTCGGCTGTTAGAAGAAATCTTAAAGGGAAGAGATCCAAGGGATGCATGGGCTTTTGTGGGAAGGGTTTGCGGCGTATGTACATCCATCCATTCTTTAACTTCCGTAAGGTCTGTGGAAGATGCATTAGGCATCACCATTCCACCCAATGCAGAATTGGTTAGAAATATCATGTTTTGTGCGCAGTATATGCATGATCACGTGGTGCATTTCTATCATTTGCATGCGATGGACTGGGTAGATGTAGTGAATGCACTAAAAGCGGATCCTAAAAAGACATCAGAATTGGCGCAGAGTATTTCTAAATGGCCAAAGAGTTCCCCCGGCTATTTTAGCGATGTTCAAACCAGGGTTCAAAAATTTGTAGAGAGTGGTCAATTGGGCATTTTTGCCAATGGCTATTGGGGTCATCCTGCCTATAAATTACCAGCTGAAGTTAACCTTATTGGTCTGGCGCATTATCTAGAAGCATTGGAATGGCAAAAAGAAATTGTAAAAATTCATGCCATCTTCGGAGGAAAAAATCCGCATCCTAATTATCTAGTAGGCGGTATGGCTTGTGCCATCAATTTAGATGATGTAAGTGGCATCAATGCAGAAAGACTAGCCTATGTAGGACAATTGCTGAAAGATGGTAAAGAATTTATTGAGCAAGTGTATATTCCAGATTTAATGGCCATTGCTTCTTTCTATAAAGATTGGGCTGCCATTGGTGGTGGATTAGGCAATTACTTAGTATATGGCGATTTGCCAACCAATGGAATTAAAGATCCTTCCTCTTATAAATTTCCAGGTGGTGCTATATTGAATAAAGATGTGAGCAAAGTGTATGATGTGGATCTTCGCAAAGATGGCGAAGTAGAAGAATTTGTTGCTAATTCATGGTATGATTATAAAGAAGGTAAGACAAAGGGCTTACATCCATGGAAGGGGGAGAGCAAAGTAAATTACACTGGTCCGAAACCACCTTTTGAAAACCTTGATACTACCAAGCCATACAGTTACTTAAAAACACCTAGGTGGAAAGGTAATGCAATGGAAGTTGGTCCATTATCGCGTATGCTTGTGGGTTATGCCCGCGGAAGAGAAGATTTTAAAGCGGTAGTTGATAAAGCACTGACTGATTTGAATGTGCCCATTACTGCTTTATTCTCTACATTGGGTAGAACTGCTGCACGTGGATTGGAAAGTGTATTGGTTGCACAATGGGGATTGGAATTTTTCGATCAATTAATTGCTAGTATAAAAAGTGGGGATACCCGAATGGCTGACACAACTAAGTTTCAACCCGAAACTTGGCCAAAATCAGCAAATGGTGTTGGTCATAGTGAAGCTCCTCGTGGTGCATTGGCACACTGGATTAATATCGAAAATGAGAAGATTGCCAATTATCAATTGGTGGTACCAACAACCTGGAATGCCTCTCCTAGAGATGCCAAAGGTCAGTTGTCTGCCTATGAATCTTCTTTGATTGGTACACCAGTTGCAGATGATAAGCAACCCTTGGAAATCATCAGAACCATTCACAGTTTTGACCCCTGCATGGCCTGCAGCGTACACGTTTATGATGAGGATGGTAAGCATATCAGCCGCATCAGTATTTTGGGTGATTAATTTTTAAACTTAATATATGGCAACAAAATATTTGCGTATTCAACGGCTCCGGAGGGTATATGTATGGGAGCTACCTGTACGATTCTATCATTGGCTAAACGCATTGGTGCTTTTGGCTTTGATTGCTACAGGCTTTTATATTGCTAATCCCCTTGCTATTCAAAGCCAGCGGGAGGCAACCAACCAATATACCATGGGATGGGTTCGCTATGTGCATTTCGCTGCTGCTTATTTGTTCTTTTTTAATTTTTTGTTCCGTTTGTATTGGGGATTTGTTGGAAATAAATATGCCAATTGGAAACAGTTTATTCCTACTTCAGGAAGATTCTTTAAAGAAATGTGGCATGTTTTTAAAATGGATATCCTAATGCTAAAGGGAAAAGAGCACATGAGTGTAGGGCATAATGCAATGGCTGGGTTTATTTATTTTCTAACTTTCATTGCCTTTTTGGTACAGTGCTTAACCGGCTTTGGACTATATGCAGCTATGAGTGATTGGTGGTTTCCACACTTATTTAGCTGGGTACCTTCTTTATTAGGAGGCGAAATTCTTACTCGGCAGATTCACCATTGGGCGATGTGGGTTTTTATTCTTTTTGTGATTATTCATGTTTACCTGGTTTTCTACCATGATTATGTAGAGGGACGTGGTGAGATGAGTAGTATGGGTGGTGGATGGAAATTCATCGAAGAAGAAACTTTTGAAGAAAATAAACCCCTAACACCCAATCCAGAAACGAAAGAACTTGTAACAGCGGAACCAAAGAAATAAAAGCACAAGTAATTACAAGGATGCAGACTGCAAATAAAATACTCGTAATGGGCATTGGCAATTACCTGATGGGTGATGAAGGTATTGGAGTGCATATAGCCAACCGATTGGAGCATGAACAAATGCCTGCCAATGTGGAAGTCGTGGATGGTGGAACCGGTGGGTTTCATTTATTAGGGCATTTCGAAGGATATGATACGATTGTATTGATTGATGCAACATTGGATAATAATCCCAATGGAACTATTCGATTAATCAAACCTCGTTTTGCTTCTGATTTTCCTACAGCAATGAGTACGCATGATATCGGATTAAAAGATATGGTGAGTGCTTTGCAACTGATGGAAAAATTACCGAACATCCATTTATTTGTAGTAAGTATCGAAAGTCTGCAACAACAAGGCATTGAATTAACTGCTGAAATAGAAGCAGTGATTCCTTCCTTGATTGAAAAAATCAAACAATTGCTGAATGAACTAAATAGTAAGGAAGCAATTCCCCAACAGATAGCATTGGTAGTTTGATGCAGTTATTATTTTTTCATTGTTTTTTCTTTATAAGGTAAAAGTAACCCCACAGAATAGTGGGGTTACTTGCATTGGAGGCTGTTGTTTTTATGTGCCAATTTGGGCAAAACTAGATTTCTAAAATTTATACTGTTACAAATAATTACCTTTGCAGCTCAAAAAATTTCTTATTATGAAACTGGAAGACATTGTACTTCAAAGAAGTGAAAGCAAATGTGAATTGTGTAATGCTGAACAAGGAATCAGTTTTTATGAAGTGCCTTTTTCAACTGGTCGTTATGAACAGAACTGCGTGATGGTTTGCAAAAAATGCAGCAGTCAAATAGATAAGAAGGAAGAATTGGATAGTGCCCATTGGAAATGCCTGGCTGAAACCATGTGGAGTGAAGTGCCAGGTGTACAAGTGATTGCTTGGCGTATGTTGACTCGATTGCGCAATGAGAGTTGGGCAATGGAAAATTTAGATATGCTTTATTTGGATGAAGATAAATTAGCTTGGGCAAAGGCCGCCGGTGATCATGAAAACGACACAACTGTAGATTTGCACCGTGATTGTAATGGTCAGATATTACAAGTAGGTGACACCGTGGTTTTAATTAAATCATTGGATGTAAAAGGTTCTACGCTAAATGCCAAATTAGGCACCGTAGTTAAAAATATCAGATTGGTTGATAATAATACAGAACAAATAGAAGGACGAATTGAAGGGCAAGTAATTGTTATTCTTACCAAATATGTAAGAAAGCAAAATCCATAATGCAATTTATTTCCGCTTTAAAAATTCATATTTAACCCCTCCTTTAATTATTCAATTCATTTTGGGTATTGATGCTATTCGCGCATTGATTCGAACAGCCTATACGGCAGCCCAATTGCCCTGTGCATTTCTGTTTTGAAAAACTTCATGTAATGACTAGTTAAATCCACTTTTGGTTTGGGAATTGTAAGCCATTAGTTTCATTAATTCATGCTATTTTATTTCAACTATATAATTCGATGAATGGATTGTTATTTGAGTGCTATTCCCTTCTGCAGCTGGCAATGAGTTTTAATATAATCATATGTATATTGTTATAAACTGCAATTAATTGCCCATAATCGCATCTCCATAAAACTGACTTAAATCATAAAATTCGCTGATAGAGGTCAGTTTATATTTTTTTTATTGCTGCTACTTTTATCCAAGATTTAGAATTTTTTTTTACCATTATTAACTGTTATTAAAAGCCGAATCTTTGATTCGGAATTGGTGAAATTTTATTTTAATAAAAGCAGAGAAAAAATCAATATCACAAATAAGAGAAACATGGCCCTCTCTTTCGATTTTTTATTAATGTTTCAATAAAGCAAATTAGTCGTCCCCTAGAATTCAACTGATTTATAATTATTTCGGTTTTCAAAAACAAACTGATGTAAGGAATTTTTTTTTAATTTTTTATACTATTCTGTCATGGAGAAAAAACATTCTGAAGACACCCAAAGAAGGAAATTCCTCAAGTTTGGATTATTGGCTGGCGGTGCTGCACTGGCTGGTTTAGGCATTCAAAAAAAATTATATGCTGATTCCTTGCCCGATTCTGGGGTGAAGGTAAAATTGATGACAGCGGATGGTAAATTAGTGGAGGTGGATAGTGCACATATGACACACCATATTGCGGAGTCTACTATCAGTAATGCACAAGCGAGAATTGGAATTGAGGGGAAGAAATTAATTATGGTAATTGACTTGGCCAGGTGCGCTAATGCAAGAAAATGTGTAGAAGGTTGTCAGAAAATGCATAATAAACGTGCCCCTGTAGAGTGGATCAAGGTAAAGAAAATGCAGGACGCTGATGATACCGCCCCCTATTGGATGGCACAACCTTGTTTTCATTGTGATAATCCTCCTTGTACCAAAGTTTGTCCAGTAGATGCTACATTTAAAAGGCAAGATGGAGTGGTGTTAATTGATAACGAGCGTTGCATTGGTTGTCGTTTTTGTATGGCTGCCTGCCCTTATAATGCCCGCACATTTAACTGGGGTGATAAATGGGGTGTTGCAAAAGATTCTGCCGTTTCTTGTTCCCCAAGTGCAATGGCTAATACATCGATTGAAACTAGCATGCAAGATAAGATGGGGACTGTGTCGAAATGCGATTTCTGCGTGGACATGGTACGGGAATCTAAATTACCTGATTGTGTTACCAATTGTCCTAATGGCACTTTGTTTTTTGGAGATGCCAATGAAGATATTGTTACCAATGGCGAAGAGACTTTCCGTTTAAGTGAATTGATAAAAGACAGGGCTGGGTATCGTTATTTAGAAGAATTGGGTACTGAGCCTAGGGTTTATTATTTGCCTGCAGTGGAAAGGAATTTCCCTTTTGAGGACGATAAAGAAAAACACAATACAACTGAATAAATTAAATATCTATGATACCCAATGCACATTTAGAAACAGCATATCATGAGCTTTCGGAAGAAGAGAAAATAGCACATCGTGCGGAGCTACGTGACGTGGTGATGAAGCCCTTGCGTCATACAGGGTGGTTAGGAAAAGCTTGGATAGGATTTTTGCTTGTCGTTTTTCTGATCGGATGCTATGCCTATTATTTACAATTGAAAAATGGATTGAAAGTAACAGCCATGAGGGATTATGCTTCCTGGGGTTTGTACATTTCAAATTTCATTTTTTTTGTAGCGATCAGTTTGGTAGGAGCATTGATTTCGTCTGTATTAAGGCTTACCAATTTTGATTGGTATCGGCCTATCACGAGAATTGCAGAAATCATTGCCGTATCGGCTATCATTTTCGCAGGGCTTATTATTATAGTTGATATGGGAAGGCCAGACAGGGTATTGAATTTATTTACCCATGGTCGTATACAGTCTCCTATTGTTTGGGACGTTATTGTAGTGAGTACTTATTTGGTAACGAGTTTATTGTTTTTATATTTTCCATTATTGCCTGGGATTGCTTTGTGCAGAGATTATTTAACTGAAAAACCTAAATGGCAAAGATGGCTCTATAAAGTATTGGCATTGGGTTGGAATGGCAGCCATCGTCAGTGGCAAATAATGAAAAAAAGTATTGCCATTATTTGTGTGCTCATTATTCCTTTAGCCATTTCTATTCACACAGTTACAGCATGGTTATTTGCTACCACTTTAAGGCCGGGTTGGGATAGTACGAATTTTGGTCCCTACTTTGTAGCGGGCGCATTTCAGGCTGGTACAGCCTGTGTGATCATTGCTATGTTTGTATTTAGAAAAGCCTATAATCTTCAGAAGTATTTAACAGAAGTACATTTTAATCAAATGGGTAAACTATTGGTTTTCCTTTGTTTGATTTATGCTTATTTCAATTTAAATGAATACTTGGTTCCTGCTTATAAAATGAGAGGGGCAGAAGGGAAATTGTTGAATGATTTATTTACGGGTCATTATGCTCCATTGTATTGGTCTGTGCAAATATTCGGCATGGCACTTCCCGCTTTATTATTGTTGTGGAAAAAAGCAAGAAAGCCATTACCCATTGCCATTATTGCTTTGTTTGTTGTAGTGGCTGCATGGTTTAAGAGATACCTGATTGTAACACCAATTATGTTGCATCCTTATACACCCATTCAAGATGTGCCTTCCAACTGGGCAGTATATTTTCCTACTTGGATTGAGATTTCAATTGTTTCAGCATCCTTAGCAGGTGTTTTATTAATCATTACCATTTTCTCCAAATTATTCCCCATTATTTCTGTTTGGGAAACATTAGAAAATGAAGGCATCGAATTGGAGGAATTGGATAACCCTGAAAAAAAATAACTATGAATCACAAGATAATTGCCAATAAAAAAAGAATGAAAAAGCATATTCAATATTTGTTAATGTTATTGTTTTTGCAATGCAGTTTTTTAGTTGGTTTTGCTCAGGAGGAAAAAGTAGCCACTATGCAAATGGCATTTGGGGAAGTTGATTCTGTTAAAACCTGTACTGTTACTGTAAAATCAGATAGTACACCAGTGGTGGGAACAGAAGTGCATTTGTATGTAAAGAGTTTATATGCGCTTTTAGAGCTTGGCAAAGCAGTAGCCACAGATGAAAATGGCGAAGCTGCTATTGAATTCCCATCTGATTTGCCTGGTAATGGGGAAGGAATCATCACTGTTATTGCAAAAATTGAAAAAGATGAGACTTACGGGGATGTAGAAACGCAATCTAATGTCAAGTGGGGCGCCGCTCCTAAAAAAGAAGGAACTCTTTGGAACAGTCGATCCTTGTCAGCATCCAGAGAAAAAGCACCCATGATATTGGTGGTGGCATCTACTGGTATTATTGTATTGATCTGGGGTACTATTTTCTATGTAATATTTCAGCTTTTCAAAATCAAGAAATCTGCCAAATTGATACCCGAAATCTCAAAGGAAAACGGATGATTCAAGAACTATTCAAATAATGAAAAAATAATATAACATAAATTTTAAAAACAAAATCTCAAAACAATGAAATCGATTATTAAAACTTTACAAAACGTTGCTGCCCTCTTTTTATTCCTTGCCATTATGTTGTTCGCAACATCTTCTGCGAACGCACAAAAAAAACCAAATGGGTTACCTTGGCCCGCACCTGCAGCAGCCATCAAAGTAAAAAATCCAGTGAAGGCTGATGCGATTTCTATAAAAGACGGTAAAACCTTGTACATCAAAAATTGCAAGTCTTGTCATGGTGATGCTGGTAAAGGCGATGGTACCAAAGCTGGCAATCTTGATATTAATTGTGGCGATTTCTCAGCCGCGGCATTTACTAATTCTACAGACGGCGCTATTTTCTGGAAAATAACTGAAGGAAGAAAACCAATGCCTTCTTTTGGAAAGAAATTAACTGATGCTGAAAGATGGGCTGTTGTTAACTATTTAAGAACATTGAAATAATAAAAATCAATTGAAATTAATTAAAAATTAATATTATGAAAAAATTTAAATTAAGTTTTGCTGCTTTATTATCTTTATTAAGCATCGCATTAATTTTCTCTCGTTGCACAAAAGATAACCAGGTATTAGATGTGCCTGCAGCTTCGAATGGTACTGAATTGTATTCTCAGTTAACGGCTACCGCTCCTGGTATAGATGGAACAATAGATGCAATTTGGGGTAATGCCGAAAAATTGGCAGTAAATCCAACGGTGCCTGATGCAGGCAATGGCTTGTTTACTGGTTATATTGGCGAACAATACCCTGCTACTTTAAGATCAATGTATGACGGTTCGAATATTTATTTCTTATTAGAATATAAAGATGCAACTAAAAACACTACTGTATCACCTTGGTATTTTGATCCAGCATTGAATGTAACAGGTAAAACTGGTTGGGCAAAAGAGCCTTCTTCTAGAACATTTGATGGAAGCGGAGTTTTAGCAAGAGAAGGATGGGGTGAAGATAAAATTGCCATGCTTTGGAATGTTAATAATTCAACACCTAAATTCTTGAGCCAAAGTTGCTATGCAAGTTGTCACATATTTAGTCCTTATCTTGATTATTCACAAACTCCAGCAGCCATGGTTTCTAATTCTGCTAATGGCAATCACTATACCAATGGCCCTAATGAAAAAATTGATATGTGGTGGGGTAGATTGGGCTTTATGAGCGCAGGTGCTAGTACCAATCAGTTGGATGATAATTATCAAGATTGGGCAGGTGGACAGGCCGTTACTAACCTAACTGGTGGCAATGCCAATGGAAGACACGTGGATGGAATTGTTCCCGACGGAACAAAATCAGCCACATGGCCTTTCAGACCTAATTATACCGTTTCTCCAACACAAGGTGAAGTGAGTAACTCACAAAATTTAAAATTAGATGGTACAGGTAATAGCGTTGCCGTTCCAATTTGGGTGATTCCTAATGCAAGCACTAGTTTTATTGCACTTGCTGATACACTTAGTGGTGGTGCTGCAAGAAAAGTTGTTGGTGTTAGTTCTGCGGGTGTATTGACTTTAAGCGATGCAACTACCATCGATCCTGTAGCTAATAATGCTTATCAACGTCCTAGCGGATTTAATGCAACTAGTCCAACTGCAACTAAAGCAATTGCTTCTTTGATCGCAGTTCCATTGATTGGAACCAGGGCAGATATCACTGCAGTTTCTGTTTATACTGGAACAGGATGGATTATTGAATACAAACGCAGTTTAAAGACAGCGGATGTGCTTAATCAGGATGTTGACTTCTCGAGTTTAAATGATCAACAATTTGGTGTTGCTATCTGGAATGCTTCTAACTATCAGCATGGAATTAATCCAAATCTGGTATTGAAGTTTAAAAAATAGTAGTCCCCCATTGCCAACTTTAAAATTTTAAAAATCATGTTACGCAATAAAACAATAGGGGGGATTCTTGTAGCGAGTGTTGCTGTTTTATTTATTCTGCAAGGTTGTTATAAAGACAAAACGGTCATTAGTGAAACCGGTGCAGAGATTACAAGAGCAGTTACATTTTCTAAAGACATCATTCCCATATTCGAGAAGAGTTGCAGTTTGAGTGGCTGTCATGTTGGTGGAGGTAAAGCTCCCGATTTGAGCGCTGCCAATGCGTACAATTCACTAAAAATTGGGAACTATGTCAATACCGGTAACCCTACAGCCAGTGTAATTTATTTATGGTTGACTGGTAAAAAAAGTACACAAATGCCAGTGAGCGGTATGAATAAAGACATCAATGCCATGGTTCTCGCCTGGATTAAACAAGGAGCAAATAACAATTAAAAAAAATTGTATGAAAAAAAATACAAATAAAATATCAGCATTCTTTTACAGGTGCTTCCCTGTGGTAGTGTTGTTCTTTTTTGCAGGACAGTTGTATGCACAAGAGGATAGTGCTATGGTAGAAGCACCACTTAAGCCCGAAGTAAGGCTTGCCAAGAATACTTTTGAAAGTAATTTTTTGATGGATAACCAAACCGTCATGGTACCTAAAAAAGGTTCTTTGGAGATGGCGATTCAGCATCGCTTTGGAACAGTTAATAATGGGGTAAAAGACATGTATGGTCTTTTTGCACCCTCTAATATTCGTTTGGGACTTAGTTATGCACCCATCAATAAACTCAATGTTGCAGTAGGTTTAACAAAAGAAAGGATGCAGGTAGATTTCAGCGCCAAATATGCATTGCTGAAACAAACTGAAAGCAATAAGGTACCAGTGAGTGTTACTTATTTTGGAAATGTAGTAATTGATACCAGAGACAAAGTTAATTTCCGTTATGGTGTACACCGTTTTTCTTATTTCAATCAACTCTTGATTGCAAGAAAAATCACTGAAAAATTATCTGCACAAGTGGCACCTAGTTTCTCTTGGTTCAATAACGTAGAAGGCTACGTGAACAGCAAAGGTGATATTGTAAATTTGATGAAAAATGGTCACTTAGCTATTTCTTTCATGGGTAGATATAAATTCTCTGATAAATCAGCGGTGGTTATTAATTATGATCAACCTTTGACACAACATCCAAGCAAAAATCCACAACCCAATCTTTCACTGGGATTTGAAACCACTACTGACTCTCATGCTTTTCAAGTGTTCTTTGCCAATTATTATGGTATAGTTCCTCAAAGCAATAACGTATATAATCAAAATGATTATAGGGAAGGTCAGTTTGTGATTGGATTCAACATTACTAGGTTATGGGCATTCTAATGTAGGTTGAATTGCAACTATATCATTAGGTCAATAACTGACTTGAATTATAAAAATGGGTTTCAAATATTGAAACCCATTTTTGTTTCCGACCCTCCCAACTGTAAGTGGGGATGCACAAAACCAACTAGTCAATTTTTTAAATTAAAAAACCTCATCAAAAAATGATGAGGCTTTGTGGAGAGTATTGGGGCAATGTCGAATACATTATTGGAAGAACTAAAGCAACTTTTCAAATTGTTGACCTGTAATTATTAGAATAATACGGAGACAATATATTGCCAAGAATTAGTTCATTTGGTCTGACGACATACACTTTCACAACTATAAGCAAATTATAATGTGCTTATATCCGAGTTGTGATTTGCTTTCAAACTTTTTATTAACTTAGTT
>CAIOIZ010000032.1 GCA_903858475.1 uncultured Bacteroidota bacterium | reverse complement strand
TATTGCGTCATTTAATTAATAATAAACTGTACTAGGTTGAAATGACATTTAATAAAAAAGCTGATTGCAAATTATTAAAATGCAATCAGTTTTTTTAATATCCCTATTTTATTTACTTATCTCAAACTTATCCAATTCCTTACCTGCTGCAGTTAGTTGCCGAACGATTATCTTTTTCCCATTTACATCAATCACTGTAAATGAATGTATAGTTGAAATGAATTTATCGGTAAATTTTTGCCAGCTGTCAACATCATTTTCTTGCTCAGGATTATATAATTCCTGTCCACCTGCACCGGTTACTATATAAATAACGCCCTTAGGACTGGTATTGGTTTTCCCATCAAATGGTTTGTCCAAAGTCCACTTACCATTCACTACCCTACCCCGGATGGTTTTGCTATCCTTGCCTCCTACTAATAAAGTTCCTTTTCTGTCTGGTTCAAAAAACATGGGGTAAGTACGCTGGTAATTATGAACATGACCTGTAAGAACAACATCCACTTTCCCTTTTTCAAAAACTGGTGCCAATAAACGCATTTGTTGTTGCTCAAAATGATCAATAGCAGAACTAAATCCAGGATGATGATAAATTACAAAACGCCAGGTTGCACCATTTGCATCAGCAAGATCTTTCGCCACCCAATCCGTTAATTCCTTATTCGTCCAGTCAACATAAGTATCTGCATCAAGAACCGTATAATGGGCATTGCCGTAGTTAAAAGAATAGTTGGTCATTCTTGGATACCGTTCAGCAGCACCTTCTAAAAACGCCTTTTTATTTGATTCTGACCCTTTAAGTAAGGGAACTATAGCACCACCTTCTTTTCCAACAGGGCCATTTAAAGGCTGATCCCAAAATAGGTAATACGCCAATGCATCAGGATACTTATCAAGGTCACGGGTATCTGCATCATGATTGCCTACAGCAGCAATAAAAGGTACAGATCGCATCAGTGGAACCCCAACTGTGTCTACCTTATCTGCATTATAGATTGGCCAAAATTTTGTCTTGTATTCCGAAGCCAAACCGTATTCATAAACGATATCACCAGAAATAGTTACAAAATCTGGATGCGCAGCAAATATACCATTGGCTATTTGTTTGGCTTCTACTGTGCCGGCCCCCATATCTCCCGATGCTACAAATCTGAAAGCTTGGTCAGCCGATTTTGGGGCTTTAGCCTGAGCTGTAAAAACTTCTTTATTATTTTTTAAAACTCTATACGTAAATGTACTTCCTGCAATCAATCCTTTTAGGGTGCTGCGGTATACTTCGTAAGGATTGGTGCCGGCAATATTAATAGTAGTAGCTGTCGGCTTTTCTGCTCTTAGCCATTTAGCATTTTCAATAATTTTATATTCCGCCTGCCAATCGGCTGTTGAATCTGCAGCATGCCATAATAGCTGTAGCGACTGAACTGTAGCCGTATTGCCAATTTGTAAATAAGGACTTACAATAAAAACATCCTTACTTGCGCTGGTTTGAGCAATCGTTGTAAAACAACAAAGGATAAATAATGCGGTTAATAATTTATTTTTCATTTTTTAGATTGTTTTATTTGTTTGGGTTTATACCACATCCAGAATCCGCTTAATGTAAGAATCAATAAAGCAAGCCCCATTATGGTAGAATATATTTTTTTGGACAATCCAAATTTGTTGGTTAGCCAGCCATCAACAATGGCTCCATCGTGAATATCCTGAATCAGGCTTCCATTTTTTTGTTCAATATGAATGGTATTGCCTGTTGCACCATCTACCTGAATATTTAAATTATTCTTAAATGAAAAATTGATATACCCCTTAGCAGGCTTTAGTTGAATACTCTCTGCATGTTTAAAATTATTGTTTGTTTTCTCATTGATAGATTTTACGGCTATTGATTCCAATGAATCTAATGGCAGCCATTTTTGTAAAGAGGTACTCGCCGTAATTTTTTCAGTGTCGAATATCACATTGGTAAAAACAGATTTCCATGCAAGCATAATGGCAGTAAAGGAAACAAAGAAGAAAAAAATGAATAG